>NZ_JBKQTQ010000052.1:0-56638 GCF_052143115.1 Mycobacterium sp. | reverse complement strand
GCGGCGGCGTTTCAGGCCGCGCACGCCCGCTTCGTGGCGGCCGCCGCGAAAATCAACAGCCTGCTGGATATCGCTCAGGCCAACATCGGGGATGCCGCGGGTATCTATGTGGCCGCCGATGCGGCTGCGGCCGGCAGCTACCCGGGCTTCTAGAACCCGACCGATAATGGCTTAGACGAAAGGATTTGTGATGTCGCAGATCATGTACAACTATCCGGCGATGCTGGCCCATTCCGCCGATATGGCCGGGTATGCCGGCACGCTGCAAAGCCTGGGTGCTGACATCGCCAGTGAGCAGGCGGCGTTGTCGGCGGGTTGGCAAGGTGATACCGGGATGAGCTATCAGGCTTGGCAGGCCCAGTGGAACCAGGCCATGGAGCAGTTGGTGTTGGCCTACCGTGCGATGGCCGGCACCCATGAAAACAACACCACCTCGATGCTGGCCCGCGACCAAGCCGAAGGCGCCAAGTGGGGCGGCTAGACGCCGGCAGCCGCTAGGGCGTCAGCACGATCGAACCGACCGTCTGACGGCCCTGCAAGTCGCGGTGCGCCTGGGCGGCATCCGCCAGCGGATAGCTGCGGCTCACCGTCACATCGAGCGAACCCTCGGCGATCGCGTCGAACAATTCTCCTGAGCGCCAAGCGAATTCCTCGCCGGTGCGGGTGAAATGAACTAGCGCTGGGCGGGTCAGGTACACCGAGCCGGCGGCGTTGAGCCGCTGCGGGTCGACCGGCGGAACCGGGCCGCTGGAAGCGCCGAACAACGCCAGGGTTCCCCGCACGGCGAGACTGGCCAGGCTGGCGTCGAACGTGCTCGCCCCGACGCCGTCGTAGACCGCGGCCACGCCCGCCCCGACGGTCAGCTCCCGGATAAGCCTTCCGAACTCTTCCGGATCATCGCCCGGATAGTCCAGCACGTCCGTCGCGCCGGCCTGCCGGGACAGCTCGGCTTTGGCCGGTGTCGATACCGTCGTGATCACCCGGACGCCCAGACTGGTCGCCCACTGCGTCAAGATCAGCCCCACGCCGCCCGCCCCGGCGTGGACCAACACCGTGTCGCCCGACTTCACCGGGTACACCGATTTGATCAGGTAATGCGCCGTCATGCCCTTCAACAGCGCCGATGCGGCCACATCCAAGCCGACTGCCGACGGCACGCGGGTGACGAATTGCGCGAACGCGGTGGTGAATTCGGCGTAGGCGCCCGCCGCCGCAGCCGTCACCACCCGGTCGCCGACCTGCAGCGTTGTGACGCCGTCGCCGACGGCGGCGACCGTCCCGGCCACCTCGGTGCCCAACACGAATGGCAGCTCGCGCGGGTAAGACCCGGAGCGGAAATAGGTGTCGATGAAATTCACGCCGACCGCTTCGGACTTGATCAGCACCTCGCCCGGACCGGGGGAGGGCTGAGGCCTCTCGACATAGCTCAGGACTTCCGGACCGCCGATTTCGGCGACTTCGATTGCGCGCATGGTGACTATCATCCGCAACCATGGAGTCCACATGAAGTTGGCCCGGCCCGACATTCGTCATCCGCGGATCGTGCTGGTCGGTTCGGAGGGTGGCGACGACGCCGGTCTGGTCGCCGCGCTGCGCAAGCGAGGGCTGCATGCCCACTGGTTGTCCTGGGACGATCCGGAGACTTTGCACGCCGACCTGGTGATCCTGCGGACCGGCACCGATTACGCCGAGCGGCGCGACGAGTTCCTGGCGTGGACCAAGCGAGTTTCCAATTTGCTCAACGGCGCCGATGTCGTCGCGTGGAACGCCGGCCAACACTATCTGCGCGATCTGCGACATGCCGGGGTGCCGATTCGGGGCCGGCGGCCGACGGCCTCGGCCGTCCGAACGGCGCTGGTTTACCTCGGCGGCATTCAGTCGCATGCGTTTGACGCGGCCGCAGCGGTCGAGGCCGACTTCGAATTGTGGGACCTTGGACAGGCTGCCCTGCAAGCGGCGGCCGACCATCTGGGCGTCGGCGCCGACGAGCTGCTCTACGCCCGCGCCGATGTGATCGGCGCACCGGGTGACGCCGAATTGGCCGGGCTGGATTTGGTTGCGCCGTCGCTGGGTTGGCAGCTGCTCGACGACACCGTGCGCGACGACGGGCAGCGGCAGTTCGCGGTGTGCGTCGAGTCAGCCCTGGACCGGCTTGGGCTCGGTCCGCTCTCGCATCGACGCCCATAACGCGGCGGTGGCTGCGGTGCACGCCGCCGCTCCGGCGACATGAACCGCCACCAGCGCGGCCGGGACTCCGGTGAAGAACTGCACAGTGCCGACGGTGGCCTGAGCGAACACCAGCAGCACCAGCACGCCCAACCGCAGCAGTACCGGGCGGGGTGCGCGTACCGCCAGCAGCCCAAAACCCAGACCGACCAGCAGTCCGAGATAGGCCACCAGCAGCGACGAGTGCGCATGCACCAGCGTGGTGATCTCGATCCTCAGCCGCGGCACCGTCCGATAGGGGCTGGTGTCGCCGGCGTGTGGGCCCGCCGCGGTGACCAGGGTGCCGGCCACTAGCACCGCGGCCAGCGTCGTCGCGCTGAGCGCGGTGAGCCAGCGCAGCGGCGGGACCACCGTGGCGGTCGGCTCGCCCTCGTCGGGTTCACCGATCTTGACGTAGAGCAGCACCGCCAACCACACCATCGCCATCGATGCCAGCAGGTGGATCGCCACCGTCCACCACAGCAAGCCGGTGAGCACGGTGATGCCGCCGATCACCGCCTGCAGCACGGTCGAGGCCGGCATCAACCAGGCGTACACCAACACCTCTGTACGTCGCCGGGCCCGGATGACCGCCAGCACCGCCAGTATCGCCGCGATGACCACGGCGAAACTGATCATCCGGTTCCCGAATTCGACGGCCTGGTGGATGCGGGGCACCTCGGCGACGGCCACCGGGGTGAAGCTGCCCGGAAAGCACTGCGGCCACGTCGGACAGCCCAATCCCGACGCCGTGACCCGGACGATCGCACCGGTGACGGCGATACCGCCCTGGGTCACGATGACCACTGCGGCGATCAGGCGCTGCGCGCCGAGCCTGGGTTCGGGCAGCAGATCCACCAGCCGCGAGAGCCACCGTCGGACAGGCATCGCCCGATCGTAGGACAACGAAAACTACGTCACGTAGTAGGGCCGCGAGCGCGGCATTTTCGCGCGAGCGTTACGCTGGCGTGGCGATGGGGTTCGAGCGTCACGCCAGCGTGACGCTCGACGCTCGGCCGTCAGGTGAACCGGAACCACCGCAACGCGGCCAGGCCGGCCAGGCCGCCCCAGGCGGCCAGCACGGCGACGCCGAACCAGTCCACCGACACGGTCATCGCCTGCGACAGCGCCTCGGTCAGCGCGCCGGCCGGGGTGAGCCGCGCCGCCCATTTGACCGGTGCTGCGACCATGTCGGTGTCCACCGTCAGCGCGCCGAGTCCGGCGAAGACGAACCACAGCAGGTTGGCCACCGCCAGCACGATCTCAGCGCGCAGCGTGCCGCCCAGCAGCAGACCCAGCGCGGCGAAGCCCGCGGTGCCCAGCGCGATGATGACCGCGCCCAACGCCAGGCCCGCCGGATGCGGCCGCCAACCAAGCGCAAACCCGATGGCGCCCAAGATGATTGCCTGTAGGAACACCACCGTGACCACCGCCAGCGATTTGCCGGCGATGATGCCCCACACCGGAAGCGCGGTCGCGCCCAGCCGTTTGAGCGCGCCGTACCGGCGATCGAACGCGACCGCGATGGCCTGACCGGTGAACGCCGTAGAGATCACCGCCAGCGCCATGATCACCGGGACAAAGGTGGCGGCGCGGTTGTTGCCGAAGGATCCGAGCGGCAACAGCGTCAAACCCACCAGCAGTGTGATCGGGATGAACATGGTCAGCAGCAGTTGTTCGCCGTTGCGCAGCAGCAGCTTCAGCTCCAGTGCGAACTGCGCGGCCAGCATCCGCGGCACCGCTGCCGGGCGCGGGTCAGGAGTGAAAGTGCCTGCGGGGAAAAGTGATTCGGTCACAAGCGCCGCTTTCCCCCGCAAGCGGGTGGGGGTACCTCCCACTTGTGGGGGCGTGCCCCCACCTCATCGCTGCGGACTAGATTGTCGCCGGCGGTCACGACCGCAACTCCCGGCCGGTCAGCTCCAGGAACACGTCTTCCAGGCTGCGCTGCTCCACTCGCATGTCGGTGGCCAGCACGTCGATCTGGGCACACCACGCCGTCACCGTCGCCAACACCTGCGGATCCACCGGGCCTTCCACCAGGTACTCACCCGACGCCACCTCGGAGGCCCGGTAATCCTCCGGCAAGGCCGAGACCAGCAGGGACAAGTCGAGCCGTGGCGGAGCGGTGAACCGAAGCTGATCCTTGGCGCCGCTACGGGTGAGCTCTGCCGGGGTTCCGGCCGCGACGGTCACCCCTTGGTCGATGATGACCAGTCGGTCGGCGAGTTCCTCGGCCTCCTTGAGTTGGTGGGTGGTCAACACCACCGTCACGCCGTCGCGGCGCAGCGCGTCGATCAACTCCCACACCAGTAGCCGCGCTTGCGCGTCCATTCCCGCGGTGGGCTCGTCGAGAAACACCAGTTCGGGTCGGCCGACCAACGCGCAGGCCAGCGCGAGCCGCTGCTGCTGCCCACCGGACAGCCGTCGGTAGGTGGTGCGCGCCGCGTCGGCCAGACCCAATGTGGATAGCAGCCACTGCGGGTTCAGCGGGTCGGCGGCGTAGGAGGCCACCAGGTTAAGCATCTCGCCGGCCCGGGCCGCGGGATAGCCGCCGCCGCCCTGCAACATCACACCGATGCGCGCCCGCAGCCGAGCGTTATCGGCGATCGGGTCCAGCCCGAGCACCTCAATGCTGCCCGCATCGGGCCGGACGAACCCCTCGCACATCTCCACCGTCGTCGTCTTGCCGGCACCGTTTGGGCCCAGCAGCGCCAACACCTCGGCGGCATGCACGTCGAGGTCGAGGTTGGCGACGGCCCTGGTGGCGGTCGCCCCCGAGCCGTACTGCTTGCATACCCCGCGCAACCGCACGGGGATTTGCACGGCCTGGCTCACGAGGATTCAGCGTATGCGCCAGGCACCGGCGCGGGCTGCCGGGTCTCGCTGCTGGGCGCCAGATCCGGTGTCGCCGTGTCACCGGTCGACTCGGCGCTCGGCAGCGGCCGCCACGGCAAGCTGGTATGGGTCGCCGCGATCAGCAGCGCCACGATGATGGTGCTGGCCACGGTGGCGTCCACGATCTGGAACAGCGCGAACCGATCGCCGTTGGCCGTCGGACCGAAGACGCCGATGACGATCGTGACGATGATCACCGCGATCCGGAATCCAGGGCGCGTCGCCCATGCGGCCAACGGGATGATGGCCCACAGCAGATACCACGGCTGCACCACAGGAAACAGCAGTACCGTTCCTCCCAGCGCCACTCCGAGCCCGCCAACCGGGTGCAGCCGGCCACGTAACACCGCGATCAGCAGCCAGCCCACCATCACCGCGATGATCAACACGCCGATGCCGCGGGTCAGCGACAGCACGGCGGTGGTGTGATCGCCCAGGCCCAGCAGAATCCCGACCTGCCCGGTGCCTAGGGCAAGCAGCGTCGGCGGCGACATCCAGCTGCGCACCACGTTGGCGGTGCCGAGCGTGTAGATCCAGCCTAAGCCGAGCCGGCTGGCCCAGCCGACCGTGGCCATCACTGCCAGCGCCAATCCGGCCATCAGCCCACCCGCCAACAGGAACGCCCGCAGGTTGCCGCCCCAGCGCCAGGCAAGCGCCATCGCGACAAACCCCAAAGCCAGCAGCGACGGCAGCTTGATCTGCGAGGACAGCGTGATCAGGATCGCGCCCGCAAGCAGCATGCACAACGGCGCCCAATCCGGCCAGTGGGTCCGGAGGCCAGGCCACGGACGGGGCACCAGCGGACGCGCGGAGTCGATTCCGCGTAGCGCGAACTCGGTGCCGGCCAGCATCAGCCCGAGCATCGGTGCCTCGTTATGGATGCCGGCGACCAGATGCATGATCAGCAGCGGGTTGGCCGCCCCCAACCACAGCGCGCTGACCTCGGCCACCCCGCAGCGGCGGGCCAGCCGCGGTGTCGCCCACACGATCAGACCCACGCCGATTAGCACCACCAGCCGATGGCACAGCACGGCGGCGACGATGTTTTCGCCGGTCAATGCCGAAATTCCGCGGCCGATCCACAAGAACAGCGGCCCGTACGGCGCAGGGGTCTCCCGCCACAGGCTGGGCACCGACAACGTGAACACATGGTCGAGGCCCAACCCGGTCGCCGGACCCACCCGATAGGGGTCGAGTCCCAACCGGCAGATCTGGCTTTGCGCCAGGTAGGAGTAGACGTCCTTGCTGTACATCGGGGGCGCCGCCAACAGCGGGAGCACCCACAACCACAGCGTGCGGTCCAGCTCGCCGCGGGACATCCGCCGTTGGCCCAGCGCGAAGCGGCCCAGCATCAGCCAGGCGAGCGCCATCATGACCGCGCCGGTGGTGGTCATCGTCAGCGACACCGTCTGGATCCGCGACGGCAGGTTGAGCAGCCGAACCCCGAACGTGGGATCCTGGACCACCGGCCGTGCCCCGGCCCCCAGCGCGCCGATGCCCATCAGCACCGTGCCGGTGGCGCCGAAGACCCGGGTGCGGCGAACCGCGACCATCTCGGTGTCGTTGAGCGGCGGGCCCACGGCCAGCTCGTCGCCATGCAAGCGGGCAATCGACGAACTCAGCGGGTGGTGGCGGGCTGCCATCACAGCAGCGTAACCGCCAACAGACAGCGGCCGGATTGGTCAGGTGTGACCAGCGCAACCCTGGCAGAGGGTAGCCTTCCTAGACCCGGCACCGGAATTGCGTCACACTGGTGTTGTGAAATTCCCGTCGTACGTCAAAGGGGTCGAAGCAGCAGCAGCTTCGACCCACGACGGCCAGACTCGAAGCGCCGTCGTGCGGTTGCTGTTGGAGTGCGGGTCGATCACCGCCGGGCAGATCGGTGAGCGGCTGGGCCTGTCCGCCGCCGGGGTGCGACGGCATCTGGACGCGCTGATCGAGCTGGGTGAGGCGGAGTCGGTTCCTGCAGCGGCCTGGCAGCAGGAGGGCCGGGGCCGACCGGCCAAGCGCTACCGGTTGACCGCTGGCGGCCGCGCCAAGCTGGACCACAGCTACGACGACTTGGCGTCCGCGGCTATGCGGCAACTTCGCGAAATCGGCGGTGAGGACGCGGTTCGCACCTTCGCCCGCCAGCGCATCGATGCGATTTTGTCCGGTGTCGAGGCGGCCGATTCGGGCGCCGATGCCGATATCGAAGCCACCGCCGAGCGGATCGCGACCGCGTTGTCCAAAGCCGGGTACGTCGCAACCACGACGCAGGTCGGCGGTCCGATTCACGGTGTGCAGATCTGCCAGCACCATTGCCCGGTGTCGCATGTCGCCGAGGAGTTCCCGGAGTTGTGTGAAACCGAGCAGCAGGCCATGGCCGAGGTACTCGGGACCCACGTGCAGCGGCTGGCGACCATCGTCAACGGTGACTGCGCCTGCACCACCCACGTCCCGCTCACCACCGAAGCCGCACCACATGCACTTCGGCGCGCACCTCGCGCCGAAGCCACCACCAGCACCAAAGGAGCGTCGTTATGACCCTCACTCCAGAGGCCACCAAGACCGGTGTGCCCACCGCTGAGCCGTTGACCCAGGAGCAGGCGATCGCCTCGCTGGGCCGCTACGGCTATGGCTGGGCGGACTCCGATGTGGCCGGTGCCAGTGCGCTGCGCGGGCTGTCCGATGCGGTGGTCCGCGACATCTCAACGAAGAAAAGTGAGCCGGAGTGGATGCTCAACATCCGACTCAAGGCCCTGCGCACATTCGACAAGAAGCCGATGCCGAAATGGGGTGCCAACCTGGACGGCATCCACTTCGACAACATCAAGTACTTCGTGCGCTCCAGCGAGAAGCAGGCCGCGACATGGGACGATCTGCCCGCAGACATCAAGAACACCTACGACAGGCTGGGCATCCCCGAAGCGGAGAAGCAGCGACTGGTGTCCGGTGTCGCCGCGCAGTACGAGTCGGAGGTGGTCTACCACTCCATCCGTGAGGATCTGGAGAAACTGGGCGTCATCTTCCTGGACACCGACACGGCGCTGCGTGAGCACCCGGACATCGTCAAGCAGTACTTCGGCACCGTGATTCCGGCCGGGGACAACAAGTTCTCCGCCCTGAACACGGCCGTGTGGTCGGGCGGCAGCTTCATCTACGTCCCGCCTGGGGTGCACGTCGACATCCCGCTGCAGGCCTACTTCCGGATCAACACCGAGAACATGGGCCAGTTCGAGCGGACGCTGATCATCGTCGACGAGGGTGCCTACGTGCACTATGTCGAGGGCTGTACCGCGCCGATCTACAAGTCGGATTCGCTGCACTCGGCGGTGGTGGAGATCATCGTCAAGCCCGGTGGACGCTGCCGCTACACCACGATCCAGAACTGGTCGAACAACGTCTACAACTTGGTCACCAAGCGGGCGCGTGCCGAGGCCGGCGCGACCATGGAGTGGATCGACGGCAACATCGGGTCCAAGGTGACCATGAAGTACCCGTCGGTCTGGATGACCGGCGAACACGCCAAGGGTGAAGTGCTGTCGGTGGCGTTCGCCGGTGAGGGCCAGCACCAGGACACCGGCGCGAAGATGCTGCATCTGGCGCCGAACACGTCGAGCAATATCGTGTCGAAGTCGGTGGCGCGCGGCGGCGGCCGCACGTCCTATCGCGGCCTGGTGCAGGTGAACAAGGGTGCGCACGGTTCGCGCTCCAGCGTGAAATGCGATGCGCTGCTGGTCGATACGATCAGCCGCAGCGACACCTATCCCTATGTCGACATCCGCGAGGATGACGTCACGATGGGCCATGAGGCGACCGTGTCCAAGGTCAGCGAGAACCAGTTGTTCTACCTGATGAGCCGCGGGCTGACCGAGGACGAGGCAATGGCGATGGTGGTGCGCGGCTTCGTCGAGCCGATCGCCAAGGAGCTGCCCATGGAGTACGCCCTGGAGCTCAACCGGCTGATCGAGCTGCAGATGGAAGGCGCGGTCGGCTAGTGGTCAAGGCCAACCTCACCGAAGCTGTCGAAGGGATCGCCGCCAACAAAGCCGAACAGTTCACGTCCTTCGACGTCGACGCCTTCGAGGTCCCTGGCGGACGCGACGAGATCTGGCGGTTCACCCCGCTGCGGCGGCTGCGCGGCCTGCACAACGGTTCCGCGGTGGCCACCGGCAGCGCCTCCATCACCGTCAGCGACCGGCCCGGGGTCCGGGTGGAAACTGTTCGGCGCGGCGACGAACGACTCGGTCAGGGCGGCGTGCCCGCCGACCGGGTTGCCGCCCAGGCCTTCTCGTCGTTCAATAGGGCGACACTGATCACGTTCGAGCGCGAGACGCAGAGCGACGACCCAGTCGAGATCGTCGTCAACGGTCCGGGTGAGGGTGCGGTGGCCTACGGGCATCTGCAGATCCGGGTCGACGATCTGGCCGAAGCTGTCGTCGTCATCGACCACCGCGGCAGTGGAACGTATGCCGACAACGTCGAATTCGTCGTCGCCGATGCCGCGCGGCTGACCGTGGTCTGGATCGCCGACTGGGCCGACGACACGGTCCATGTCAGCGCGCACCACGCCCGGCTGGGCAAGGATGCCGTACTGCGGCACGTCGCGGTCACCCTTGGCGGCGACGTCGTGCGAATGTCGGCGACGGCGCGGTTCGCCGGGCCGGGTGGTGACGCCGAACTGCTCGGTCTGTACTTCGCCGACGACGGTCAGCATTTGGAATCGCGGCTGCTCGTCGACCACGCTCAGCCGAACTGCAGGTCGCATGTCACGTACAAGGGCGCGCTGCAAGGCGATCCGGAGTCTGCGCGGCCCGACGCGCACACCGTCTGGGTGGGCGACGTGCTGATCCGGGCCGAGGCCACCGGCACGGACACCTTCGAGACCAACCGCAACCTGGTGCTCACCGACGGCGCGCGAGCCGACTCGGTCCCGAATCTGGAGATCGAGACCGGCGAGATCGTCGGCGCCGGACACGCCAGCGCCACCGGACGATTCGACGATGAGCAGCTGTTCTACCTGCGTTCCCGCGGTATCCCCGAGGAGCAGGCCCGCCGACTGGTGGTGCGCGGCTTTTTCGGAGAGATTATCGCCAAGATCGCGGTTCCTGAGGTGCGGGAGCGCCTCACCAGAGCCATCGAGCACGAACTGGCCATCACGGAATCGAGAATTACCGCCTCATGACCACTTTGGACATCAAAGACCTGCACGTCAGCGTTAGCGCGCCCAACGATGTCGACGAGATCGCCATTCTCACCGGCGTCGACCTAACGGTGCGCTCCGGCGAGACGCACGCTCTGATGGGCCCCAACGGATCCGGCAAGTCCACGCTGTCCTATGCGATTGCCGGGCACCCCAAGTATCGGGTGACCTCGGGCTCCATCACGCTCGACGGCGAAAACGTCCTGGACATGAGCGTCGATGAGCGCGCCCGGGCCGGGCTGTTTTTGGCGATGCAGTACCCCATCGAGGTGCCGGGCGTGTCGACGTCGAATTTCCTGCGCTCGGCCGCTACCGCCGTCCGCGGCGAGGCGCCCAAGCTGCGGCACTGGGTCAAAGAGGTCAAGGCCGCGATGGATGCCCTCGACATCGACCCGGCTTTCGCCGAACGCAGCGTCAACGAGGGCTTTTCCGGCGGTGAGAAGAAACGCCACGAGATCCTGCAGCTGGGGTTGCTGAAGCCCAAGATCGCGATTCTCGACGAGACCGACTCCGGCCTGGACGTCGACGCGCTGCGGGTGGTCAGCGAGGGCGTCAACCGTTACGCCGAATCTGAGCACGGCGGCATCCTGCTGATCACGCACTACACCCGGATCCTGCGTTACATCCATCCGGAATTCGTGCATGTGTTCGTCGGTGGCCGGATCATGGAATCGGGCGGTCCGGAACTGGCCGACGAACTCGAAGAGAACGGTTACGTGCGTTTCACGCCGACGGCGGCCACTCCGGGCCCGACATGACGGTCTCGGTGAGTCGCCCCACGGTGCCGGACCTCGCCGCGATCCGGGCCGATTTCCCAATCCTAAGCCGTGTCATGCGGGGCGGAAATCAACTGGCGTACCTGGATTCCGGCGCCACGTCGCAGCGGCCGGTGCAGGTCCTCGACGCCGAACGCGAATTCCTCACCACCTCCAACGGCGCGGTGCACCGAGGCGCGCACCAGCTGATGGAGGAGTCCACCGATGCCTACGAGCAGGGCCGGGCCGACATCGCCGCGTTCGTCGGCGCTGACACCGACGAACTGGTGTTCACCAAGAACGCCACCGAATCGCTGAACCTGGTGTCCTATGTGCTGGGGGACAACCGGTTTGAGCGTGCCATCGGCCCGGGCGATGTCATCGTCACCACCGAGCTCGAGCACCACGCCAACCTGATCCCATGGCAGGAACTGGCCCGGCGCACCGGCGCCACGCTGCGCTGGTACGGCGTAACCGACACGGGGCGTATCGATCTTGATTCGTTGCGGCTCGACGAGCGTGTCAAGGTCGTCGCGTTCAGCCATCATTCGAATGTGACCGGAGCGGTTGCCCCGGTGGCCGAATTGGTCGCCCGGGCTAACGCGGTGGGCGCGTTGACAGTGCTGGACGCCTGCCAGTCGGTGCCGCACCAGCCGGTCGACTTGCATGCGCTCGGCGTCGACTTCGCCGCCTTCTCAGGACATAAGATGCTGGGCCCCAACGGGATCGGCATTCTTTACGGACGGCGTGAGCTATTATCGTCGATGCCGCCCTTCCTCACCGGCGGGTCGATGATCGAGACGGTCACGATGGAGGCCACCACCTACGCGCAGCCGCCGCAACGGTTCGAGGCAGGCACCCCGATGACCTCCCAGGTGGTCGGTCTGGGTGCGGCCGCGCGCTACCTCGGCGCCATCGGCATGGACGCCGTCGAAGCGCACGAATGCCAATTGGTGGCCGCCGCGATCGATGGCCTGTCCGCTATCGACGGAGTGCGGGTGATCGGGCCGACGTCGATGGAGAACCGCGGCTCGCCAGTGTCTTTCATCGTCGACGGCGTGCACGCCCACGACGTCGGTCAGGTGCTCGACGACGACGGTGTCGCCGTGCGGGTCGGGCATCACTGCGCATTGCCGCTGCACCGCCGATTCGGCCTTGCCGCAACCGCGCGCGCATCGTTCGCGGTCTACAGCACCCACGAGGAGGTCGACCGGCTGGTGGCCGGCGTGCGCCATGCCATCGATTTCTTCGGCGGAGCGTGAGTCGCGGTGCGCCTCGAGCAGATCTACCAAGACGTGATCCTGGATCACTACAAGCACCCGCAGCACCGCGGGCTGCGGGAGCCGTTCCGCGCGCAGGTGCACCACGTCAACCCGATTTGCGGCGACGAGGTCACGCTGCGGGTGGAGCTGTCGGACGACGGTGAGCACATCGCGGACGTCTCTTACGACGGCCAGGGCTGTTCGATCAGTCAGGCGGCCACGTCGGTGCTGACCGAGCAGGTGATCGGACAAAGCGTCGGGCAGGCGTTGAAGACGGTCACCGCGTTCACCGAGATGGTGTCTTCTCGCGGAACCGTGGCCGGTGACGAGGATGTGTTGGGCGATGGCATCGCGTTCGCGGGCGTCGCCAAGTATCCGGCCCGGGTCAAGTGCGCGCTGCTCGGCTGGATGGCGTTCAAAGACGCGCTGTTGCAAGCGACTGAAGATGTCGAGGAGGTTAAGGATGAGCGAAACTTCCGCACCGGATAACGAGTTGCTCGCCGACGTTGAAGAGGCGATGCGCGATGTCGTCGACCCCGAATTGGGTATCAACGTAGTCGACCTGGGACTGGTCTACGGCCTCAATCTCGAGGAGGGCGACGAGGGGACTGTCGCGCTGATCGACATGACATTGACGTCGCCGGCCTGCCCGTTGACCGACGTCATCGAAGATCAGTCGCGTAGCGCACTGGTCGGCGCCGGTCTGGTCGACGAGCTGCGCATCAACTGGGTGTGGAACCCGCCCTGGGGCCCGGACAAGATCACTGACGACGGTCGTGATCAGCTACGGGCCCTCGGTTTTACCGTCTAACCTCGCCGAGCCAGTCAGGTCATGACCGCCTCCGCGAGGTTGCGGTCGGACCAGGCCTGGCTACGATCATCGGTGTGAGCGATGCTGACGTGTCCCGCGCGGTCAAGAACAAGGGCGCCGGCGCGGAGCCCCATGTGGTGGTGATGTTCGGCGCGACAGGCGATTTAGCGCGCCGAAAGCTGCTGCCCGGCCTGCTGCACCTTTCCTGCTCCAAGCTGGCTCCCGAGATCCGCATCATCGGCACGTCGCTCGATGAAATCGACAACGAGACCTTCCGCAAGCTCGCGCACAAGGCCTGCAAAGAGTTCTCCCACCATCACATTTCCGATGAGCAAATCGACCAGTTCACCGCCAACCTCACCTTTGTGCCAACGCAGGCCGGCCCGGAAGCGCTGGCCAGTGCCGTGGCGGAGCAGGTCGCGGCGCTAGGTGGCGATGCCAGTCTGTTGCATTACTTGAGCATCCCGCCGGCGGCGGTGATGCACGTCATGGACACGCTGTACAAGGCGGACTTGGTGCAGAACTCCCGGGTCGTCATGGAGAAACCGTTCGGGGTCGATCTGGCCAGCGCGCGGGCACTGAACAAGGCGATTCACGAGCGATTCGAGGAAGAACAGATCTTCCGCATCGATCACTTCCTGGGTAAAGAGGCCGCGCAGAACATCCTCGCATTCCGGTTCGCTAACGGGTTGTTCGAGCCGATTTGGAATCGACAGTTCATCGACCACATTCAGATTGACGTGCCGGAGCGGCTCACATGTGAGAGCCGCGCGCAGTTTTACGATGCCGTCGGGGCGTTCAAGGACATGGTGGTCACCCACTTGTTCCAGATTCTGGCGTTCGTCGCGATGGAACCGCCCACCGAGCTGGCTTCAGAGGCGATCAGCGACGAGAAAAACAAGGTATTCCGCTCGATGCGCCCGCTTGATCCAAACGGGGTGGTGCGCGGGCAATACCGGGGTTACCGCGACGAGCCTGGGGTGTCTGCGGAATCGGATACCGAGACGTTCGTCGCGCTCAAATGCGAGATCGACAACTGGCGCTGGGCGGGTGTCCCGTTCTTTCTGCGCACCGGCAAGGGCCTCGCTGAGGGACAGCGCATCATCTCAATCGCATTCCACGAGCCGCCGAGGAGCATGTTTCCGCCCGGATCTGGTGTGGGACAAAAGGGTCCGGATCACCTGACCTTCGATCTTGCCGATGTGTCAAAGATGTCGCTGTCATTTTACGGCAAGCGGCCTGGACCGGGAATGAAGCTGGACAAGCTCAGCCTGCAGTTCACCATGGAAGATTCCGGCCATGCCGGCGATGTGCTCGAGGCCTACGAGCGTCTGATTCTTGACGCGATGCGCGGCGATCGGACGCTGTACAACACGGCAGAGGGTATCGAGCGGCTCTGGGAGGTCTCCGCCCCGTTGCTCGAGGATCCGCCACCGGTACGCAGCTACGACCTTGACTCATGGGGCCCCAATGCGGTCCATCCGTTGATTGCCCCGCGAGCGTGGCGGCTGCCGTTCGAACGCGGCTGGCGCGGCAAGAATTAACCGCCCTAGTGGTGGTGCCTTCTCCCGACGGGCTGCGGGCAGGTGCCGTTGTCAGCTGATTGAACGTTGATGGCCGTGGCCTGCAGGGTGCCGCTGTCGTCTTTGGTCCCGCGCGCGGCGATGCACTGACCTTGGGTCAACGCTTGCGCGTCGGTGGCTGACTGCTTGGTGTATTTGGTTGTGTCGGTGACGGTCACGCTGGTCTGAGACGTGCTGCCGCCGGCCTCGGCGTCGGTCACGGTGATGGTGTTACCCGCAACGGAGGCAACCGTGCCCCGCACTGGCCGATGCCCTGCCGGTCTGCCCGAGTGCGGCGCGCCTGCCGGATGTTTGGGCTCGGGGCACTGGGCGTCGACGGCCGGGCTGACCCGCACGAATTGTGCGGTGATCGTGCCGCCGGTGTCCGCGCTCTCACGGCTAGGAAGCACAACGACGCAACTGCCGGCGGTGACATCCGTCAGCTGACCGGGAGTGACCTGAGTGATCTTCGTGGACGGCGTGAAGTCGACGGTGGCGCTTCCGGTCTGCTGGGTGACCTGGATTGCGCCGCCCGAGGCCGAAGCGATCATCCCGCTGACCCAGCTCTTGCCGTTCGCGGATGCTGATGGCGATGAGGGCGTCGCAGCTGAGCTTGTCGGACTTGCCGACGGAGCGGGCTTCGAATTGTTCGACGCACCGCATGCGGCGACCGACAGTGCGGTTGCGCCGGTGAGCGTGAGGATCGCCAATCGGGTGAGCCGCGCGGGCGGGGAAGTGACAGACATCGAGGTCCTTTCAGATCGTCGGCCGCTGTGCGCGGCCGGCCAAACCACGGTTCTCACGATTAGTGGCGCAGCTTAGCGCTGGCTGGCGGCCGATTATGAGCCAGCTGTGTATTCGGGCAGCCGCCGCGAATCGTCGCTAGAACGCCGCTTCGGGAAGCGCCATGATGTCGTCGTCGATGGCCGCGATGATGCCGCGCAGTGCGGTGAGGTTCGGAAGCATGTTCTTAGCGAAGAATCGCGCGGTGGCGATCTTGCCCTGATAAAACACTTCGTCGTTCGCCGGTGCGGTGGCCAGGGCCGCGTGCGCGACGTCGGCTTGTGCCAATAGCCGCCAACCGATCAGCAGGTCGCCAACGGCGAGCAGGAATCGCACCGATGCGAGCCCGACTTTGTATATCTCCGTTGGGTTTTCCGCGGCGGCCATCAGGTATCCGGTCAGGGTGGCTGTCATCGCTTTGACGTCGTCGAGCGCGGTACGCAGCAGCTCGGCGTGCTGCCGCAACGTCTCATCGCAGTTTTCGATGGTGTGGCTGATCAGCGACGCCACATGCTCGAGGGCCTGGCCGCGGTCGCGGATGATCTTGCGGAAAAAGAAATCCAGCGCCTGGATGGCGGTGGTGCCCTCGTAGAGGGAATCGATCTTGGCGTCACGGATGTATTGCTCGATGGGGTAATCGGTCAAAAAGCCCGACCCGCCGAGCGTCTGCAGCGACTCGGTCAGGATGTCGTAAGCCCGTTCCGAGCTCACCCCCTTGACCACCGGGAGCAGCAGATCGTTAAGACGGTGCGCCATTTCGGCGTCCACACCTGAAACGTGTTGTGCAACAGTCTCGTCCTGGTGTGCCGCGGCATAGAGGTAGAGTGCTCGCAAGCCTTCGGCGTAGGCCTTCTGCGTGATCAGGCTGTGGCGTACGTCCGGATGGTGCATGATCGTGACCCGCGGCGCGGTTTTGTCGGTCATCTGGGTCAGATCGGTGCCCTGTACCCGCTGCGTGGCGAATGCCAGCGCGTTGAGATAGCCGGTGGACAGCGTGCCGGCAGCCTTGACGCCGACCGTCATGCGTGCGTGCTCGATGACGGTGAACATCTGCGCGATCCCGTTGTGCACGTCGCCGACCAGGTAGCCAACCGCGGGCAGTCCGTGGGCGCCGAAGGTCAACTCGCAGGTCGGGGAGGCTTTCAAGCCCATCTTGTGTTCCAGCCCGGTGACGAAAACCCCATTGCGGGAGCCGAGTTCGAATGTCTTCGGGTCGAACAGATACTTGGGTACGTAGAACAGGCTCAGACCTTTGGTGCCCGGACGGGCGCCCTCGGGCTGGGCCAGCACCAGATGGAAGATGATCTCGGCGGTATCGCCCACATCGCCACCGGAGATGAACCGCTTGACCCCCTAGATGTGCCAGCTGCCGTCCGGTTGCGCGATGGCCTTGGTTCGCCCTCCGCCCACATCGGAGCCGGCGTCGGCCTCTCGGTCAACACCATGGTGGCCGCCCAACCTCGTTCCAGGGCCGTCGCCGCCCACTGCTTCTGCTGTTCGGTGCCCTCGATGCAGAGCGCGTTGGCCATCGCCGGGCCGATGCTGTAGAAAAAGGCGGCAGCCGGATTGGCGCAGTGCAGCATCTCGTTGATAGCCCACGTCACTGGGCCCGGTGCGGACACGCCGCCGATTTCTTCGGCAAGACCGATGCGCCACCACTCGGCGTCTTTGACCGCCTGCACCGACTTGGCCAACTCGGCCGGGACCGAGATGGTGTGACGGTCCGGCTCGAAAACCGGTGGGTTGCGGTCCGCTTCGGCGAACGACTCGGCGATGGGGCCCTCAGCCAAGCGAGCGACTTCGTCGAGCATCGTGTGGACCGTGTCGACGTCGAGGTCGCGATAGCGTCCCGAGCCGAGGACGGTGCCGATCTTCAAGACCTCGAACAGATTGAACTCGACGTCGCGCAGGTTAGCGATGTAGTGCCCCACCGGTTTTGCTCCTCTTATCTGACCCCAGGTGAACTTGGACGCAGTGTGTCCGAGGCCGGAATGGGTACGCAACCGTAAGCTACGGCGACGGAGGCGTAACCTACGGCAACGCAACCGTAGGGTCCCAGGTCAGCGAGCTCGCATAACGATGAGTAGCTTTGTGCGCCAGATGATGTCGGGCTAACTGGACCGCTCATGTCTTTGGGACCGGGCGACCATTCCTGGCGCCATCGGTCACTCGACATATCGAGAAGACGCTTTATCGACCAAAGAAATTGGTCGCTCGTCGGCTTCTAGTGGTGGCGGAGATGGGGGAGGTGGGGGAGGTGGAAATGGTGGTGTGCGCGGCCCATCGGCGGGCACGGTTCGAGGTCGATGGTCACCGCTTGGAGCACGCCGCCGGTGTTTGTTCCCTGGGCCGCCATGCACTTACCCTGTTGGATCGCTTGAGTGTTCGTAACCGCGTGTTTGGTGTAGGTGGTCGTGTTGGTGACGGTCATGTTGGTATGCCTGGTCTTGCCCGTGGGATCGGTGCCGGTGACCGCGATGGTGTTACCCGTGACGGAGGCGACCGTGCCGTAAACGCCCCGGCCCTCGGTCGGCCCACCAGGCGAAGGGGCAGCAGATGGTGGGCTGGGCGAAGCTGACGCGGGTTCCTGCGGCGGCGGGCACTTGCCGCGTTCGGCCGGGCTGACTATCACCGATTGCGCGGTGATCGCACCACCGGCAGGCCCGGTCTCCGGGCCGGCCTCCACTTCTACGCAACTGCCGGGGGTGACGTCGCTCAGCTGAGCCGAGGTGAGCTCGGTGACCATTGTCGTCGGGGTGAAGTCCACCGTGGCCGCGGTCCTGTCTCGCTGCGCGAGCTGGATCGTGGTGCCCGATACGGATCTGACCAGGCCCTCGACGGTGGCCATTGGGGGTGCTGGCGGCGGCGGCTTAGGCGCCGTGCTCGTCGGGCTAACTGATGTGCTGGGCTTTCCGGTGTTCTGATTATTCGATGTGCTGCATGCGGCGATCGACAATGCGATGGCCCCGATGATCGCAAGCATTGCCAGCCGGGTCAGGCCGGGCCTAAGCCGGGCGGCAGACATGAACTTTTCTCTTTCTCCGATCGCGCGCGTTGCCCATGCCAGCGAATACCCGCCGGAGCGGTGGATCTCACAGTACGGCGTGCCTCGGCGCCCGAGTGGGTCGTGCTGGGGCGCCGCCGAATAGAGTTGTGCGATGTTTTGGTTATGCAGAACTTGTGGTGTCGAGCACAGCACCGCGCCGAGCGTGTGCGCGATTTGTGCTGACGACCGGCAGTGGGTGCCACTCGAGGGTCAGCAGTGGGCAACACTGGAGCAGCTGGTCGCCGAAGGGATGCGGTCGCAGGTCTCGGTCGTTGAGGACGGACTGGTGGCGATCGGCAGTTCGCCGCCGTTCGGAATCGGACAGCTGGGAAAGCTGGTGTGCACCGATGCCGGCAACGTGTTGTGGGACCCGTCCGGCTTCGTCGACGACAACGCCGTGGCCGCAGTGACAGAACGCGGGCCGGTGATCGCCATTGTGGCCAGCCATCCGCACATGTATGGCGCACAAGTCGAGTGGAGTCACCGACTGGGTGGCGTCCCGGTGTATGTGAACGCCGCGGATGCCGAATGGGTGATGCGTCGCGACCCGGTGATCCAGCAGTGGTCGGACACCTTGCGGCTGAGCCCGTCGTTATCCGTGGTCCGGGTCGGCGGACATTTTCCGGGCAGCGCAGTCGCCTGCTGGACCGAGGGCGCCGGCGGGCGCGGCGTATTGCTGGCCGGCGACACCATTTTTCCCAACGCGGACCGCCGCACGGTTGCGTTCTTGCGTAGCTACCCCAACCGCCTTCCGCTGTCGGCTACGGTTGTGCAGCGCATGGCCGGCACCCTGGCGGCGCTGAACTTCGACCGCATTTATGGCCTGTTCACGAATTCCATCGACACCGACGGACACGCGGCGGTCCAGCGATCGGCCGACCGCCACGCCGCCTGGGTCCGCGGCGACTACGACCACCTGACCTAGAGACCCGGACGAACGCCGAGGAACGCTGGGAACACAGCGGCAGTTCGCGGCGTTAAGCCGGGCGTGACTACCAAAGACCTCACTGCCGAAGAGTTCAACGAAACCATCAACGGCAACGACATCGTGCTCGTCGACTTCTGGGCATCCTGGTGTGGCCCGTGCCGCCAGTTCGCCCCCACGTTTGCCGCGTCGGCGGAGAAGAACCCCGACATCGTTTACGCCAAAGTCGACACCGAAGCCGAACAGGGCCTGGCGGCCGCCGCCAACATCCGGTCCATCCCCACGCTGATGGCCTTCAAGAAGGGGAAGTTGGTGTTCAACCAGCCCGGCGCTTTGCCGGCAGCCGCGCTGGAGGATCTGGTGCAGCAGGTCAAGAATTTCGACGTCGACGCCGCGATCGCTGAGCAGGACCGCGACCAGGCCTGATCGTCAGGCTCGCTGTGGTTGCCTGACTCCTCAGCTGGCCGCCCTGCGGCCCGCATCGTCGTCAGGCGCCGGGTTACCGTTCAACGGTGAGCATGATCCTCGTTGAACATCCGCGGCCGCAGATAGCGCTGATCACCCTCAACCGGCCGGAGCGGATGAATTCCATGGCGTTCGACGTCATGGTGCCGCTCAAGGCGGCTCTGGAGAGCATCACCTACGACAACTCGGTGCGGGTGGTTGTCCTGACCGGGGCAGGCCGGGGTTTCTCCTCGGGCGCCGACCACAAGTCGGCCGGGGAGGTGCCGCATGTCCAAGGTCTGACCCGGCCCACCTACGCGCTGCGCTCGATGCAGATTCTCGACGACGTCATTCTGGCGCTACGACGGCTGCACCAACCGGTGATCGCCGCGGTCAACGGTGCAGCGATCGGTGGCGGGTTGTGCCTGGCGCTGGCCGCCGATATTCGCGTCGCGTCGAGCGGAGCTTATTTCCGGGCCGCAGGTATCAACAACGGGCTCACCGCCAGTGAGCTGGGGCTCAGCTATCTGTTGCCCCGGGCTATCGGCTCGTCGCGGGCGTTCGAGATCATGCTGACCGGTCGCGACATCGACGCCGAGGAAGCCGAGCGGATCGGGCTGGTGTCGCGCCAGGTGCCGGACGACCAGTTGTTGGAGACGTGCTATGCGATGGCCGAACGCATCGCTGGGTTGTCGCGGCCGGGAATCGAGTTGACCAAGCGCACACTGTGGAGTGGACTGGACGCCGCTAGCCTGGAGGGGCACATGCAGGCCGAAGGCCTCGGGCAGCTCTTCGTTCGTCTGCTCACCACAAACTTCGAAGAGGCGGTTGCCGCGCGTGCCGAGAAACGGCCGCCGGTGTTCAGCGACGATAAGTAATACAGCACAACCGTTCGGCGACGATGCGGGCCGGGATGGCCTGTTGAGGAGCCGGACAAGTGAACAAGGAGAGTGACCGTGATCACGGCTACGGACCTCGAGGTCCGCGCTGGCGCGCGCACGCTGCTCTCCGCGGACGGCCCGGCACTGCGGATACAGCCGGGTGATCGCATCGGGCTGGTCGGACGCAACGGTGCCGGGAAGACCACTACCCTGCGAATCCTCGCGGGGGAGGGGCAGCCGTACGCCGGCACGGTGACCCGCACCGGCGAGATCGGTTATCTGCCGCAGGATCCCAAAGAGGGCGACCTCGACATCTTGGCCCGCGACCGGGTGCTGTCGGCGCGCGGATTAGACACCCTGCTCACCGATCTGGAAAAGCAGCAGGCGCTGATGGCCGAAGTCGCCGACGACGCCGCCCGCGACCGTGCGATCCGCCGCTACGGTCAACTGGAGGAACGCTTCGCCGCGCTGGGCGGTTATGGCGCCGAAAGCGAGGCGGGCCGGATTTGCGCGAGTCTCGGGTTGCCCGAACGGGTGTTGGGCCAGCAGCTGCACACGTTGTCCGGCGGGCAACGCCGCCGGGTGGAGCTGGCGCGGATTCTGTTCGCCGCGTCGGACACGGGCGCCGGCTCGGCCACCACCTTGCTGCTCGACGAGCCGACCAACCACCTCGACGCCGATTCACTGGGCTGGCTGCGGGAATTCCTGCGCGGGCACACCGGCGGCCTAGTGGTGATCAGCCACAACGTCGACTTGTTGGCCGACGTCATCAACCGGGTCTGGTTTCTCGACGCGGTGCGCGGTGAAGTCGACGTCTACAACATGGGTTGGCAGAAGTATCTCGACGCCCGCGCCACCGACGAGCAGCGCCGCCGCCGGGAGCGTGCCAATGCCGAACGCAAGGCCACCGCGTTGCGTGCCCAAGCCGCCAAGCTGGGCGCCAAGGCCACCAAAGCTGTTGCGGCCCAGAACATGCTGCGACGCGCCGACCGAATGATGGCCGCTCTCGACGAGGAGCGGGTGGCCGACAAGGTGGCCCGAATCAAGTTCCCCAGCCCGGCGGCCTGCGGGCGGACCCCGCTGGTGGCCACCGGCCTGACCAAGACCTACGGATCGCTGGAAGTGTTCACCGGCGTCGACCTCGCCATCGACCGCGGCTCCCGGGTGGTGGTGCTGGGACTCAACGGCGCGGGCAAGACGACACTGCTGCGGCTGTTGGCCGGTGCCGAGCAACCCGACGCCGGGGCGCTGGAGCCCGGACACGGTTTGAAAATCGGATATTTCGCGCAGGAGCACGACACCCTCGACGACACCGCGACGGTATGGCAGAACATCCGGCACGCCGCACCCGATTCCGGCGAGCAAGACCTGCGGGGGTTGCTCGGGGCGTTCATGTTCAGCGGTAGTCAGCTCGAGCAGTTGGCCGGTACGCTGTCCGGCGGCGAGAAGACTCGGCTGGCGCTCGCTGGTCTGGTGGCCTCGACGGCGAATGTGTTGCTGCTTGATGAGCCGACGAACAACCTCGATCCGGCCTCCCGCGAGCAGGTGCTGGACGCGCTGCGGAGCTACACCGGAGCGGTGGTGCTGGTGACACACGACCCCGGCGCGGCCGAAGCGCTCGATCCGCAACGGGTCGTGCTGCTGCCCGACGGCACCGAGGACCATTGGTCCGAGGAGTATCGGGATCTGATCGAGCTGGCCTGACCGGCTAGGCTCGGCTCGACGGTGCCCCAGGCGATTTCGTCAAAGTGGCCCGCCGCCGACGTCTGCTTTCTACGCTGTGTGCTTGGGGATCCTTTTGAAGCGGGGAGGCGCCGATGAGGAAAGCTAAAAAGACACGCGATCAGTTGCTGGTCGAATTGCGCAGCGCCTACGAGGGCGGGGCCAGCATTCGTACCCTGGTCGCGTCGACCGGCAGGTCGTACGGCTCGATCCACAGCTTGCTGCGCGAGTCGGGCACCACCATGCGCAGCCGCGGTGGGCCCAACCATCGCACGCGATCTCGGTAAAGCGATTAACTTATCGCTGGCGTACCGAACCTTCGACCAGATCGAGGACGGCGGTAAGCCGCTGTGGGTCTTCACCGGAGGCCACTCGGGCGACCAAGCCGTCGAGAACCAGGTCCAGGTAGCACACCAATACGTCGCTGGGGATGTCGTTGCGCACCCGCCCGGCCTGCTTCTGCCGGCGTAGCCGATCGATCGTTGCCGCCGTCAGCTCCGCCGAGCGCTCCGCCCACCCCCGACTGAACGCGGGGTCGTGGCGCAGCTTTCGGGCGATCTCCAATCGCGTGGCGAGCCAGTCGAACTGGTCGGGCGCGGTGAGCATGTCGCGCATCACCTGGATGAGACCCTCCCGCGATGCGACCGCGGCCATCCGCTCGGCGTCCTCGCGGGCCAGCTCGAAGAACAACGTGTCCTTGTCGCGGAAATGGTGGAAGATCGCTCCCCGCGACAAGCCGATGGCCTGTTCCAGCCGGCGCACTGTCGCCTTCTCGTAGCCATATTCGGCAAAGCAGCGACGGGCGCCGTCGAGGATCTGACGGCGACGGGCCGCCAGATGGTCCTGGCTGACCTTGGGCACAAGCGTTCCGGGCTAGTTCGACCTGAGCATGTTGCGCAGCACGTAGTGCAAGATGCCGCCGTTGCGGTAATAGTCGGCTTCACCCGGGGTGTCGATGCGCACCACAGCGTCGAACTCGATAGCGTCCGCACCCCCCTTGCCGGCCTTGACGTGCACCGTCTTTGGCGTCTTGCCGTCGTTGAGCGCCTCGATGCCGGTGATGTCGAATACCTCGGTGCCGTCCAGACCCAACGACTCGGCGGTCTTGCCCTCGGGGAATTGCAGCGGGATCACCCCCATGCCGATCAGGTTGGACCGGTGGATGCGCTCGAACGACTCGGCAATCACCGCACGCACGCCCAGCAGCAGCGTGCCCTTGGCTGCCCAGTCCCGCGACGAGCCCGAACCGTATTCCTTGCCGCCGAGCACCAACAGCGGAATGTCTTTTGCCGCATAGTTTTGCGCAGCGTCGTAGATAAACGCCTGCGGTCCACCCTGCTGGGTGAAGTCGCGCGTGTACCCACCGGAGACATCGTCGAGCAGCTGGTTGCGCAGCCGGATGTTGGCGAACGTGCCGCGGATCATCACCTCGTGGTTGCCGCGCCGAGATCCAAAGGAGTTGTAGTCCTTGCGCTCGACGCCATGCTCGTCGAGATACTGCGCCGCCGGGGTGCCGGGCTTGATGCTGCCCGCGGGGGAAATGTGGTCGGTGGTCACCGAGTCACCGAGCAGCGCCAGCACCCGGGCGCCGCTGATGTCACCGACCGGCTCCGGGTCGGCGGGCATCCCGTCGAAGTACGGCGGCTTGCGCACATAGGTCGAGTCGGCGTCCCATTCAAAGGTGTTGCCACTGGGAGTGGGCAGGTTGCGCCACCGCTCGTCGCCCTTGAACACGTCGGCGTAGTTCGTGACGAACATTTCCTGGTTGATCGCCGCGGCGATGGTGTCGGAGACGTCCTTTTGCGACGGCCAGATGTCACGCAAATAGACGTCGTTGCCGTCGTTGTCCTTGCCCAGCGGCTGCGATTCGAAATCGAAGTCCATTGAGCCGGCCAGTGCGTAGGCGACCACCAGCGGCGGCGAGGCCAGATAGTTCATCTTTACGTCCGGGTTGATGCGGCCCTCGAAGTTCCGGTTGCCGGACAGCACCGCGGCGACTGAAAGGTCGTTGTCGTTGACGGCCTTCGAGATCTCCTCGGGCAGCGGACCGGAGTTGCCGATGCAGGTGGTACAGCCGTAGCCGACAAGGTAGAAGCCGAGCTTCTCCAAATACGGCCATAGCCCAGCCTTTTCGTAGTAGTCGCTGACGACCTGCGAGCCCGGCGCCATCGTGGTCTTCACCCAAGGCTTGGTACTAAGACCCTTCTCCACGGCATTGCGCGCCAGCAGTGCCGCGCCCAGCATCACCGAGGGGTTGGACGTGTTGGTGCACGAGGTGATCGCGGCGATCACCACCGCGCCGTGGTCGAGCACGAATTCGCCGAGTTCGTCGGACTTCACCGTCACCGGGTTGCTCACCCGGCCGTTGGCGTGCTTTGCGGCCGACTCGACCGGTTTGTGGTCGTCAGCGTGGCCGTTGCTCAGTGCCCCCGGGTCGCTGGCCGGGAACGTCTCGTCGACCGACTCGTCCAGCCTCGAGTAGTCCTTCTTGTCCGGGTCGTCGCCGACATAGTCGGGGATCTGCTCGCGGAACGTGGATTTGGCTTTGGACAACGCGATTCGATCCTGCGGCCGCTTCGGCCCCGCGATCGACGGCACCACGTCGGCCAGGTTGAGCCCGAGGTACTCGGAGAACTCCGGCTCGTGCTTGGCGTCGTGCCACAGGCCCTGCTCTTTGGCGTACGCCTCCACCAGGGCGAGTTGCTCTTCTTTGCGCCCGGTGAACCGCAGGTAGTCGATTGTCTCCTGGTCGATCGGGAAAATCGCCGCAGTAGAACCGAACTCGGGGCTCATGTTGCCCAGTGTCGCGCGGTTCGCCAGCGGCACCTCGGCAACACCCTCGCCGTAGAACTCGACGAACTTGCCGACCACACCGTGCTTGCGCAGCATCTCGGTGACGGTCAGCACCACGTCGGTGGCGGTGACGCCGGGCTGGATCTCACCGGTGAGCTTGAAGCCGACAACCCGCGGGATGAGCATCGACACCGGCTGACCGAGCATGGCGGCTTCCGCTTCGATTCCGCCGACACCCCAGCCCAATACGCCCAGGCCGTTGACCATCGTGGTGTGCGAGTCGGTACCGACACAGGTGTCCGGATAGGCCACACCGTCGCGCTCCACCACGACACGAGCCAGGTATTCGATGTTCACCTGGTGCACGATGCCGGTGCCCGGCGGCACCACCTTGAAATCCTGGAAGGCGCCCTGCCCCCACCGGAGAAACTGGTAGCGCTCACCGTTGCGCTGGTATTCGATCTCGACGTTGCGCTCGAACGCGTCGGCTCGGCCGAAAAGATCCGCGATCACCGAGTGATCGATCACCAGGTCGGCCGGCGCCAGTGGATTGACCTTCTCGGCGTCGCCGCCCAGATCGCCGATCGCCTCACGCATGGTGGCCAGGTCGACGATGCAGGGCACGCCGGTGAAGTCTTGCATGACCACGCGGGCGGGCGTGTACTGGATCTCGATGCTGGGCTCAGCCGACGGGTCCCAGTTCGCAATCGCCTGGATGTGGTCCTTGGTGATGTTGCTGCCGTCCTCGTTGCGCAGCAGGTTTTCCGCGAGCACCTTGAGGCTGTAGGGGAGTTTCTCCATGCCGGGCACCGCGTCCAGGCGATATATCTGGTAAGTGCTATCGCCGACCGCCAGGGTGTTGCGCGCTTCGAATGAGTTCACCGAATCTTTGCTGGTCACATCAACTCCCGGGATTTAGTTCTGCTCGCCGACGGGCCGTGTCGACAAGGCCAGTCTAACAGTACGCTTGTCCTGTATTCCACGGTACCGCGGCCTGGAAGTTTGTCCGGCCGGCCAACTGCTGTCATCCGCTCGTGGGGACGGTACGGTCTTGGACCGTGACCACCCCGCACGTGCCGCTATACATCCCGGGCGAGATTTGCGGCACCGTCGGTGCCGATCCGGCAACACCGCCCGACCAGTGCCTGGCGATCGTGCAAGCACAGGTCACGGCCCACGACATCAGTGCGCCAGCCGCCGTCACGCCGGCATTACTTCAGGTGATCGACCAAGCGCATCACGACGGCATCGATCTCAAAATCGTCGTCCTCGACCACAACCCCGCGACCGACACACCGCTTCGAGACATCGCCACCAGGGTGGGCGCCCAACACACCGATGCCACCGTGCTGGTGCTCAGCCCAAACTTCGTCGGCACCTACAGCACACACTTCCCGCGAGCCACGCTCGAGATCGGCGAAGACAACGCCAAGACCGGCAACCCGGTGGTCTCGGCGCAGAATTTCTTGCACCAGCTCAACACGCCACAGTTTCCCTGGACCGCGTTCACCATCGTGCTTCTTATCGGAGTGCTGGCGGCAGTGATCGGCACCCGGATCATGCAACTGCGCACCAGGCGGTCAGCAACGTCGCCAGATGAGGCCGAAGCGCCCACAGAAGAAGCTGGCCAGAGCGTCTAACTCCCCGTATTCGGCTTGTATCGCATAGCGGCGGCACCTGTACCGCCATTGCGGGCAAAACAGTGATGTCACCGTACGGTCACAGTTGTCGGAAGAACACACTTGTAATTTGTTACTAAAGTTTCCATTGGGTCAGATGTGACATACGGTGCAAAGGATGCTTTTGATTTAATCGCGCTTCCAGTGATTACTGGGGTCGACGCCGTCCGCCCGCGTTGAGCCATAGGAGACCCGAGTCGAATGAGACGCAACTGCCGCGGCTCGTCTATCCGACTGGCCACCGGGCTCACTCGCCGCGTCGCTCCGGTGGTGCTCAGCGTGGCCGTGATGCTGTCCATACCCGGACTGGCAAATGCCGACCCGGGTGCTCAACCGGACACCATGGCCAAGCTGATCGCAGATGTCGCGCAGGCCAACCAGCGTCTGCAGGACCTCGGCGCACAAATTGAGACCGAGCAGGAGAGCGTCAACAAGGCTCTGGTCGACGTCGAAACCGCGCGCGAGAATGCTGCGACCGCACAACATGACGTCGAGGCCAGCCAGCAGGCGGTCACGGACGCCAACGCCGCAATCACGGCCGCCCAGAAGCGATTCGACCGCTTCGCGGTAGCCAGTTACGTCAGCGGCCCATCCGACAGCTACCTCACGGCGGCCAGCCCCGACGACATCATCGCCACCGCGGCCGCCGGCCAGACCCTGGCCACCAGTTCCCAGCAGGTGATGGACAATTTGCAACGCGCTCGCACTGAGCAAGTGAACAAGGACTCGGCCGCCCGGCTGGCCAAGCAGAAAGCCGACAAGGCTCTTGCCGACGCCCAATCCAGCCAGAACGCCGCGGTGGCCGCGCTGACCGACGTCCACCGCAGGTTCGGCGAGCAGCAGCAGGAGATCAACCGCCTGGCCGACGAGCGTAACGCGGCCCAAGCCAGACTCGACGCCGCCCGCAATTGGTCGGCATCCGCGGGCGGACCGGGTGCCGGACAGCGGGCGGCGTCGTCCTCAGGTGACCGGTGGGATCCGGCAGCGCCGGGTTCGCCCAGCGCGCCGCAGGGCAACGGCGGCCAATGGGCCGGCGACTGGGATCCCACGTTGCCGATGGTGCCCAGCGCCAACGTCGCAGGCGACCCCATCGCGATCCTCAACAAGGTCCTGGGGATTTCGGCGACCTCTTCTGAGGTCACCTCCAATATGGGCCGCAGCTTCCTGCAGCAGCTGGGGCTGGCTCCCACACCCACCGGCTTCACCAACGGCCGCATTCCGCGGGTGTACGGACGGCAGGCCTCCGAGTACGTGATTCGCCGAGGGCTCTCGCAGTTGGGCGTGCCGTACTCATGGGGTGGCGGCACTGCCGCCGGGCCGGGCAGGGGCATCGACTCAGGGTCCGGCACTGTCGGCTTCGACTGCTCCGGCCTGGTGCTGTACTCGTTCGCCGGCGTGGGCATCAAGCTGCCGCACTACTCGGGTTCGCAGTACAACCTGGGCCGTAAGATCCCGTCTTCGCAGATGCGCCGCGGCGACGTGATCTTCTACGGCCCCGGCGGCAGTCAGCACGTGACGATCTATCTCGGCCAGGGCCAGATGCTCGAGGCGCCCGACGTCGGATTGAAGGTCCGGGTCGCACCGGTTCGCACCAGCGGTATGACGCCCTACGTGGTCCGCTACATCGAGTACTGACGCGTGGAAGGATTTATGCGCCGCTGGTCGAAGAACGCCAACGGGTTGCACCGGGCCGGGTCGGTCTGGTCGATACTGGCTGCACTCGGTCTGCTGATCGGTCTGGCGGGTCCCGCCCGCGCCGAGGACGGCCAGTGGGATCCGACCCTGCCGCCGACGATCAGCGCGGGCGCGCCGGGCGACCCGGTGGCGATCGCCAACCAATCCCTGCAGGCCACTGCCAACGCCACCCAGACCACGCTTGATCTGGGTCGGCAGTTTCTCGGCGGGCTCGGGCTCAACCTGGGCGGCAGCGGCAGCACCAGTCCCAACGGGATACCGCGGGTGTACGGGCGGCAGGCGGTCGAGTACGTGATTCGCCGCGGGTCCTCGCAGATGGGATTGCCGTATTCGTGGGGCGGCGGCACGCCGAATGGCCCGAGCAAAGGCGTGGACTCCGGCGCGAACACCGTCGGCTTCGACTGCTCGGGACTGGTTCGGTACAGCTTCGCCGGCGTGGGCGTGCTTCTGCCGAGGTTCTCGGGTGACCAATACAACGCCGGTCGCCATATCCCGCCGTCTCAGGCCAAGCGTGGCGACCTCATCTTCTACGGCCCGGGCGGCGGCCAGCATGTCACCATCTACCTGGGCAACGGCCAGATGTTGGAGGCGTCGGGCAGCGCCGGCAAAGTTACCGTCAGCCCGGTGCGAAAAGCCGGGATGACGCCGTTTTTGACCCGGATCATCGAGTACTGAACCGGTTGTGGTGTGCTTTAGCGGGACTTTGCGCTCGCCGTCGGGTGATGGTCACGTCGACGGAATCCGGGTGGCCTGGAATAGTTGAGCGGGGGCACGCAGCTGCCCCGCGACGTTCGTCGTGCGAGCAGTCGTGTCTGATCACGTTTTGGAGGTTGAGCCGTGGAGGGTAATCGATGACATCAGCAGGCGGGCCGCCCCCGGGCGCCGGCGATTACTCGGGTCCGGGCGCACACGCGACGGCCCCTGCGCACGCGGCGCCATCCGGCGGCGGCAATGGGCTGGCTGCCGAGGTGCACACCCTGGAACGCGCCATCTTCGAAGTCAAGCGGATCATCGTGGGCCAAGACCAGCTCGTGGAGCGAATGCTGGTCGGGCTGCTGTCCAAGGGCCACGTGCTGCTCGAGGGTGTGCCTGGCGTCGCCAAGACGCTGGCGGTGGAGACCTTCGCGAAGGTGGTCGGCGGGACGTTCGCCCGCATCCAGTTCACGCCCGACCTGGTGCCCACCGACATCATCGGTACTCGCATCTACCGCCAGGGCAAGGAGGAGTTCGACACCGAACTCGGCCCGGTGGTAGTCAACTTCCTGCTCGCCGACGAGATCAACCGGGCCCCGGCCAAGGTGCAGTCGGCACTGCTGGAGGTCATGCAGGAACGCCAGGTGTCGATCGGTGGCAAGAGGTTCCCGCTGCCCAACCCGTTCCTGGTGATGGCGACACAGAACCCGATCGAGCACGAGGGCGTCTACCCGCTGCCCGAGGCGCAGCGGGACCGCTTCCTTTTCAAGATCAACGTCGGGTATCCCTCACCGGAGGAAGAGCGCGAGATCATCTACCGGATGGGCGTGACGCCGCCGCAGGCCAAACAAATCCTGAACACGGGTGACTTGCTGCGACTGCAGGAGATCGCGGCGAACAACTTCGTTCATCACGCGCTGGTCGACTATGTGGTGCGCGTCGTCATGGCCACCCGCTATCCCGAGCAGCTCGGCATGAACGACGTCAAGAGCTGGATCTCGTTCGGTGCTTCGCCACGTGCCTCGCTGGGCATCATCGCCGGCGCGCGCTCGCTGGCGTTGGTGCGCGGCCGCGACTACGTGATCCCGCAGGACATCGTCGAGGTCATTCCCGACGTGCTGCGGCATCGGTTGGTGCTCACCTATGACGCGCTCGCCGACGAAATCTCACCGGAGATCGTCATCAACCGGATTCTGCAGACTGTCGGTATGCCGCAGGTGAACGCCGTTCCGCAACAAGGCCATTCGGTACCGCCAGCGATGCAGGCCGCGGGCGCGGCTAGCGGTCGGTGACCGATCCCAAAGAGCCGGCGGTGGTCCACCCGCCGTCGATGCAGCGCGGGCAGATCGACGACCCGAAGCTGTCGGCGGCGCTGCGCACCCTCGAGCTCACGGTTAAACGCAAGCTCGACGGTGTCCTGCACGGCGACCACCTCGGCCTGATCCCGGGTCCGGGTTCCGAGCCGGGGGAGTCGCGCGAGTATCAGCCGGGTGACGACGTCCGGCGGATGGACTGGGCGGTCACCGCGCGCACCAACCACCCGCATGTCCGGCAGATGATCGCCGACCGTGAACTGGAGACCTGGCTGGTGGTCGATATGTCGGCCAGCCTGGACTTCGGCACAGCCGTGTGCGAGAAACGCGACCTGGCGGTGGCCGCCGCGGCCGCTATCACGTTCCTCAATAGCGGTGGCGGAAACCGGCTCGGTGCGCTGATTGCCAACGGAGAGAAGACTACTCGGGTGCCGGCGCGCTCCGGACGCCAGCATGAGCAGACCCTGCTGCGCACCATCGCCACCATGCCCAAAGCACCGGTGGGGGTGCGGGGGGATTTGGCGGTGGCCATCGACGCGCTGCGCAGGCCGGAACGCCGGCGCGGGATGGCCGTCATCATCAGCGATTTCCTCGGCCCGATCAACTGGATGCGTCCGTTGCGGGCCATCGCGGCTCGCCACGAGGTGCTCGGCATCGAGGTGCTCGATCCTCGCGATGTCGAATTGCCCGACATCGGCGACGTCGTTTTGCAGGACGCCGAAACGGGTGTCACCCGCGAGTTCACCATCGATGCGCAGCTGCGCGACGACTTCGCCAAGGCGGTCGTGGCCCATCGGGCCGACGTGGCCCGCACGATGCGCAGCTGCGGAGCGCCGCTGTTGTCGCTGCGCACCGACCGGGACTGGATCGCCGACATCGTCCGTTTCGTCGAATCTCGCCGGCGCGGGGCACTGGCGGGGCGCCAGTGACGCGCGTCTTTCCCGGCAAGGGCGTACACACCAAGACGGGTTCGCTATGACATTGCCGTTGCTCGGGCCGATGACGCTGTCCGGCTTCGCCCACGCCTGGTTTTTCCTGTTCCTGCTGGTCGTTCTGGGACTGGTGGCGCTCTACATCATCGTGCAGGTGGCCCGGCAGCGCCGGATGCTGCGCTTCGCCAACATGGAGCTGCTGGAGAGCGTCGCCCCCAAGCAGCCCACCCGGTGGCGTCACCTGTCGGCCATCCTGCTGGTATCCGCGCTGGTGCTGTTCACGATCGCGATGGCCGGACCGACCCACGATGTGCGAATCCCACGCAACCGCGCGGTCGTCATGCTGGTCATCGACGTGTCGCAATCCATGCGGGCCACCGACGTCGAACCCAACCGGATGGCCGCGGCCGAAGCTGCCGCCAAGGAATTCGCCGGTGAGCTCACACCGGGCATCAACCTCGGGCTCATCGCCTATGCCGGGACCGCCACGGTTCTGGTGCAACCGACGACCAACCGGGAGGCGACCAAAGCCGCGCTGGACAAGTTGCAATTCGCCGACCGCACCGCCACCGGGGAGGGCATCTTCACCGCGCTGCAGGCCATTGCCACCGTGGGCGCGGTGATCGGCGGCGGCGACACGCCGCCGCCGGCACGCGTCGTGTTGTTCTCCGACGGCAAGGAAACGATGCCGACCAACCCGGACAACCCCAAGGGAGCCTTCACCGCGGCGCGCACCGCCAAGGACCAGGGCGTGCCGATCTCGACGATCTCGTTCGGCACCCCGTACGGCTTCGTCGAGATCAATGGCCAGCGTCAGCCGGTCCCCGTCGACGACACCACGATGAAGAAAGTCGCCGAGCTGTCCGGCGGCAACCATTACGGCGCCTCTAACTTGCAGGAGCTCAAGCAGGTCTACGCGTCGCTGCAGGAGCAGATCGGCTACGAGACGATCCGCGGTGACGCCAGCGTCGGTTGGCTGCGGCTGGGTTCGCTGGTACTGGCGCTGGCCGGGCTGGCGGCCCTGCTGATCAACCGGCGGCTGCCGACCTGATGTTCGGCCGGGCCCGGGCCAACATGCGAGGGGCAGATTGCAGTCCTGCGGCATCGAGGCGATAAGTTGGCCAGGTGACTGAGGCAGCCACCGAGCTCGTCGCCGACAGCGGTAAACCCGCATTCGTATCCCGTTCAGTGCTGGTGACGGGCGGAAACCGGGGGATCGGTCTGGCGATCGCACAGCGGCTGGCCGCCGACGGCCACAAGGTGGCCGTCACGCACCGCGGATCCGGGGCGCCCCAGGGGCTGTTCGGCGTCGAGTGTGACGTCACCGACAACGACGCCGTCGATCGCGCCTTCAAAGAGGTCGAGGAGCACCAGGGTCCGGTCGAGGTGCTGGTGTCCAACGCCGGCCTGGCCGCGGACGCGTTCCTTATGCGGATGACCGAGGAGAAGTTCGAGAAGGTCATCGACGCCAACCTCACCGGGGCGTTCCGGGTGGCTCAACGGGCATCGCGCAGCATGACCAAGAAGCGGTTCGGCCGGATGATTTTCATAGGTTCGGTCTCCGGCTCGTGGGGCATCGGCAACCAAGCCAACTACGCAGCCTCCAAGGCCGGCGTGATCGGCATGGCCCGCTCGATCGCCCGGGAGCTGACAAAGGCCGGGGTTACCGCGAATGTGGTGGCCCCCGGCTACATCGACACCGATATGACCCGCGCCCTGGATGAGCGGATTCAACAGGGGGCACTGGAATTCATCCCGGCCAAGCGGGTTGGCACCGCCGCCGAGGTCGCCGGGGTGGTCAGCTTCCTGGCGTCGGAGGATGCGAGTTACATCTCGGGTGCGGTGATCCCGGTCGACGGCGGCATGGGTATGGGTCACTGACGGACTGACCTGACCCTAACCCCAAGAAATAAGGACGGACATGGCAGGACTGCTCGAAGGCAAACGGATTCTGGTCAGCGGGATCATCACCGACGCATCGATTGCGTTCCACATCGCACGGGTGGCTCAGGAAGAGGGTGCCCAACTGGTGCTGACCGGGTTCGACCGGCTGCGGCTGATCCAGCGCATCGCCGACCGGCTCCCGGAGAAGGCCCCGCTGATCGAGCTCGATGTGCAAGACGAAAAGCACCTGGACACGTTGGGCGAACGGGTGAAAGAAGTGATCGGCCAGGACAACAATCTCGACGGGGTGGTGCACTCGATCGGCTTCATGCCGCAGAGCGGGATGGGCATCAACCCGTTCTTCGACGCCCCCTACGAGGATGTCTCCAAGGGGATCCACATTTCCGCGTACTCCTATGCCTCGCTGGCCAAAGCGCTGCTGCCGATCATGAACCCCGGCGGCTCCATCGTCGGCATGGACTTCGACCCGAGCCGGGCGATGCCGGCCTACAACTGGATGACCGTCGCCAAAAGTGCGCTGGAGTCGGTCAACCGATTCGTGGCGCGTGAGGCAGGAAAGTATGGCGTGCGGTCGAATCTTGTTGCCGCAGGCCCGATCCGGACACTGGCCATGAGCGCGATCGTCGGCGGTGCGCTCGGCGACGAGGCCGGTGCCCAGATACAGCTGCTCGAGGAGGGCTGGGACCAGCGCGCGCCCATCGGCTGGAACATGAAGGACGCCACGCCGGTCGCCAAGACGGTGTGTGCGCTGCTCTCCGAGTGGCTGCCGGCGACCACCGGCACGATCATCTACGCCGACGGCGGCGCCAGTACGCAGTTGCTTTAGAAGCAGATTGCTCTGGGCGCTAATGGATTTCGATGCGGTCCTGCTGCTGTCGTTCGGTGGGCCGGAAGGGCCCGAGCAGGTACGGCCGTTCCTGGAGAACGTCACGCGTGGTCGCGATGTACCGCCCGAACGCCTTGACCATGTCGCCGAGCACTACCTGCACTTCGGTGGGGTGTCGCCGATCAACCAGATCAACCGGGCGCTGATCGCTCAACTGCGCGCAGAACTCGTTCAGCGCGGTTTGGACCTGCCGGTCTATTTCGGCAATCGCAACTGGGAGCCCTACGTCGAAGACGCCGTCGCGACCATGCGCGACAACGGTATTCAGCGCGCGGCGGTGTTCACCACGTCGGCATGGAGCGGTTACTCGAGCTGCACGCAGTATGTCGAGGACATTGCCCGAGCTCGCCGGGCGGCCGGGCCGGACGCGCCCGAATTGGTGAAATTGCGCCCCTACTTCGACCACCCGGGTTTCGTGCAGATCTTTGCCGACACCATCGGTGCGGCCGGCGGCGCCTTGGGCGCCGAGCTGTTCACCGACGCGCGGGTGGTGTTCACCGCGCATTCGATCCCGGTGGCCGCGGACCAGCGCTGCGGTCCGAAACTGTACAGCCGCCAGGTCGCTTACGCCGCAAGGCTGGTCGCGGCGGCCGCCGGATACCGCGATTTCGACCTGGTTTGGCAGTCGCGATCGGGTCCACCGCAAGTGCCATGGCTGGAGCCCGATGTCGCCGACCACCTTTCGGTGTTGGCTGCGACGGGGACCAAGGCCGTCATCATCTGCCCGATAGGGTTTGTCGCCGACCACATCGAGGTGGTGTGGGATCTCGACCAGGAGTTGCGATCCCAGGCCGAGGCGGCGGGCGTGGCGTTGGTGCGGGCTTCTACACCTAATGCCGACCCGCGATTCGCCCGTATGGCCGTCGACCTGATCGACGAATTACGTTATGGCCGTGCGCCTGCCCGGGTGACCGGACCCGATCCGGTGCCCGGCTGCGCGGCCAGCGTCGATGGCGAGCCGTGCCTTCCGCCGCACTGCGTCGCCGAGGAACGTCCGGCCTGATCGGAGGCTAGGCCTGCCAGGCGGCATGCAGAATCGCGCTGAGCGCGGCCATTCTCGCCGACCGCACCACGGCGGCGAGCGGACGCAGCGCATCGGTGGCAATCTGGGCCTCCGACAACGACTGCGTTCCGATGCGGGTCAGCCCCGCGCTGACGGTGATGATCGCATCGACATGTGCGGCGTTTTCCAGCACCCGCAAGGCGCGCGATGGCGCGGGCTCGGGAACTTGGTGTTGCCGCGCGGATTCCAGCAGCTGCTCGACGAGCCCGCGCGGATCGTCGACGTCGACGCCCGTGGTACCCAGCCCGATTGTGGTCAGCGCGTCGGCGGCTGATCGCACCGCCAGCCGGAGCGCGTATTCGGCCTCACCCAACTCGGTGCGGTCGATGACCGGGGCACCCGGAAGTGAGTACACCGTCCAGGACATCGCGCAAAGTTCGGGTACTGCTTGTTCGTCGTCAGATTCGTCATATCCGAATTCGGGCACCAGCGCGACGGCCATACCGGGATCGGCGGGATTGCTGACGATCAGTGCTTCTCCCGCGGTCAAGGCATCCCGCTCGAACTGTGTGCCTGCCGCTAACCCGCGGACATCGCCCGGAACCGGCAGCAGCACCGTGATCGAGGATGCGCCCGTCGACGGCCGGCCGGCCGCGGTCCGCAGCGTCTGTAGCAGTGACACCACACCTGCGTCGTGCACGTCCGGCCATGGTAGTCCGGTGTGACCCGCCGCGACCGCATCGTATGCGGTGACTGATTGTGTTGGTGCCCAACAAGATAACGCATCAAGGACGTCGTCGGGCGCGGCCTTGCCGGCAAGCCAGGCGTTGGCCCAGACCGAGAGCGTTGCGCAGGGGCACCACATGGTTTCGCAGTCTAGTTGTTCGCCGTGGCAAAGGCCGGTCACGCGATATCCTGGCGGCATGCCTGCGGCCGTGATCTGGCTGATCGTCGCGTTAGGGCTGGCCGGCGCGGAGGCGCTGACCGGCGATATGTTCTTGCTCATGCTCAGCGGCGGTGCGCTGGCGGCGGCCGGTTCCAGTTGGCTGCTGGACCTGCCGGTCTGGACCGACGGGGCGGTGTTCCTGGTGGTTTCGGTCCTTCTTCTGGTGCTGGTCCGGCCTGCGCTGCGGCGGCGGCTGACCCCCGCCAAGGGCCTGCCGACCGGCGTCCAGGCGCTGGAGGGCAAAAACGCGCTGGTCCTGGACCGCGTTGCCCGCGACGAAGGTCAGGTGAAATTGGGCGGCCAGGTGTGGACAGCGCGGCCGTTGAATGAGGGGGATGTCTTCGAACCCGGCGAGCTGGTGACAGTCATGCATATCGACGGGGCCACCGCAGTGGTCTGGAAGAACCCGTAATACCTCTGGAGCAATAGGAGAAATTCGAATGCAAGGTGCAGTTGCCGGTTTGTTTTTGCTGGCCGTCCTGGTGATCTTCGCCGCCATCGTGGTGGCCAAGTCGGTCGCGCTGATTCCGCAGGCTGAAGCGGCGGTGATCGAACGGCTGGGCCGATATAGCCGCACCATCAGCGGCCAGCTAACCCTGCTGGTTCCGTTCATCGATCGCGTGCGCGCCCGGGTCGACCTGCGTGAGCGGGTGGTGTCGTTCCCGCCGCAGCCGGTGATCACCGAGGACAACCTCACGCTCAACATCGACACCGTGGTGTACTTCCAGGTCACCAACCCACAGGCCGCGGTCTATGAGATCAGCAACTACATCGTTGGCGTCGAGCAGCTCACCACCACCACGTTGCGCAACGTGGTCGGTGGCATGACGCTGGAGCAGACCCTGACATCCCGCGACAAGATCAACGGTCAATTGCGCGGCGTGCTCGACGAGGCGACCGGCCGGTGGGGGCTACGGGTGGCGCGGGTGGAATTGCGCAGCATCGACCCGCCGCCGTCGATTCAGGCGTCGATGGAAAAGCAGATGAAGGCAGACCGGGAGAAGCGGGCGATGATCCTGACCGCTGAAGGGAGCCGGCAGGCCGCGATTACAGAGGCCGAAGGTGCCAAGCAAGCCCAGATCCTGGCCGCCGAAGGTGCCAAGCAGGCAGCGATCCTGGCCGCCGAGGCCGAGCGGCAATCCCGGATGTTGCGGGCGCAGGGTGAGCGGGCCGCGGCCTACCTGCAGGCTCAGGGCCAGGCCAAGGCGATCGAGAAGACGTTCGCCGCGATCAAGGCCGGTCGGCCCACCCCGGAGATGCTGGCTTACCAATACCTGCAGGTGTTGCCGCAGATGGCGCGGGGCGATGCCAACAAAGTGTGGGTAGTGCCCAGCGACTTCGGAACGGCGTTACAAGGTTTCACCAAGCTGCTGGGCGCTCCGGGTGACGACGGGGTGTTCCGATTTGTGCCATCACCGGTCGACGACCAAGCGGCGAAGCACGCGAAGGACGACGATGACGACATGGCCGACTGGTTCTCCACCGAGACCGACCCGGCACTCATGCAGGCGGTGGCTAAGGCCGAGGCCGACGCGCGCAAGCCGGTGGAAGGCACCTTCCCGCCGCCGTCCCAACTGAATCAGTGACATGAGCGCTCTGACTTCGCCGAAAACGTATGCGGCGCTTGCGATGTTCCAGGCTGCCGATGCGATTGCGTGCGCAATCCCGCTGCCTCCAATCGCCAAAGCCTTAGATGCGCTGGACATCCCACAAAATATTCGGTGGCTTCTTCCGGCATCCAAAACCGCCTCCGTGGTCGGTTTGCTTGCGGCCAGCAGGATCCCGGCGTTGGCGCGGCTGACCACAGCGATGCTGACGCTCTACTTTGCGCTAGCGGTGAGCGCACACCTTCGCGCACGCGACCGAATCGTGAATGCCGTTCCGGCAGCGTCGTTTTTGGCCACCTATGCGCTACTGACGGCCAAGGGGCCGGATCGGCGTTAGCCGCGTCTGCGTTCGAGGGTTCGCTCCAGCGCGGGTCTGAATTGTTCCCAGGCCCGCGGATGCAGGCCACGGCCTAAGGTCTGCGCCAGTGTCTCAACCACCGACGGTAAAGGTGGGGCCCACTTGTCGCGCTGCGAGAGAAAGCTCGGACCGGTCAGCTCGGCGGCGGTGCGGCTGGGTAGCACTGCGGCGGGTATACCGGCACCCCACCGCCGCCCTTAGGACCTCCCGGCCCCTGGCGCCCGCCTTCCCAGCATTTTTTGGCTGGAATGCCAGCCGGCGGAGCCGGATTCGGATTCGGTTGGCAGGTCGGGCATGGCGGGGACGGGTCCAACGGGGCAGCGTTGACTTGTCCTGTCCCGCCCGTCAGCGCCGCTACGCTAACGCCGACCGCGATCCGAGCCGCGGCGGCTAAGCGTTTGCCGTCCATTTCTGTTCTCCTCCCAGACTTTCACCACGGTGACTAACAGCTCCCGGGCGGCTGGGCTCGGACGCATCGTCGCAATGGCAACGGCGACGCCATTGTCTTGACGCTGCGAATTGCTACGACTCTCGAGTGTAGGCCGAAATCATTGTTCGCGCGGGTTGTCTGCAGCGAGGCGGAAGGCCGGTTACCCGCGAAGCGCGGGCTCGCCCACAACGTCGATTTCCGTCACCGGTGCAGTTTTATGCCGCCGGTGGTGCCGTATTTCGTAAGCCAACAACGCAAGCCCGGCGATGCCCGTGCACAGCGACACCAGAAACAGCAACGGGCTGACGTGACCGGTGAGCGCGTCGCCCAAGATCACCACGGCCGCCGTCCCGGGAAGCATGCCGGCCAGCGTCGCCAATGTGTAGGGCAGCACCCGCACGGCTGACGCGCCGACGGCATAGTTCAGTACCGAAAACGGCACCGCGGGGATCAACCGCAGTGACATGACGGCAATCCAACCGCGGTCGCGAAGACGGGTGTCGAGCGTCTCGACGGCCTGGTGGCGAACCAGGCGGCTGAGTTGCCAGCCGGCCGCCCGGACCAACACCAGCGCAATCACCGCGCTGGCCGTGCTGGCCGCCACCGCTAGCGTCACCCCGAGCAGCGGCCCGAATAGCAGACCGGCCGCCAAGGTGAACGCCGTGCGGGGGAAGGGGAATACCGTCACCACGATGTGGGCGGCCAGAAAAGCCAACGGGAACCACGGGCCCCACGAGGTCGCCCAGTCCCGCATCTGCACCGCGGTGGGCAGCGGAACCAGCAACGCCACCGCGATCATGATGGCGATCACCGCACCCGTGACGACCATCCGCGGCCTGGACATCTGACGCGTCGTCGCGACGACTGCGGCGGCCAAGCCGCGCAGCGCGTCGGTGATTCTGCTGGTGGCGGGCGCCGTCACGGGACTCAAGAGTACGGCCCACCGGTGAACAGCGCGTGGCACGTACTTCAGCGGATCAGTAACGACAGCAACTTCCTACCCAATGGCATTGCAGCCGACTCGTTTTCGCTCACAACAGCCACCTGTTGACCTGCCCGGCGGCGCAGTTCGCGCTGTAGCTTGTCGTGCAGGGTAGAGCCTGCGGCCAGGCACCCGTGGCACGCGCCCGACATCCGAACGGTCACGGTCTCGCCGACCACCGAAACCAATTCGATCGATCCGCCGTGCGATTCGGCGAGTGCGCCGATCGGACCGGCCAGCAGCTCCGCGGCGATCGCCGCCAGCTGCGAGGTGTTGTCTGAGGCGTCAACCCGCCATCCGGCCGGGTTGAGCAGGGCGTCGCTGAGTGCCTCGCGGATGTCATCGCCCAGCTCTCGCCAGCTATTGCCGGCGCTAAGGGTGATCAACACTTCGCCTTTGTTCAGGGCGGTGCGGACCACCATCTCGTCGATCACCCCGCTATCCACCAAGGCGCCGAGACGGCCAGGGGCCTGGCGGACGGTGCCGGCGGGCGGCAGCCCGTCGGCGGCGATCACCCAGCGCAGCTGTTGCGGGTCCGCGGTGGCAGTGGCGTGAAGAGGAATCATGCGCCCAGGCCTACCGCAATCGACCGGGCGACAAACGCCATCACCCATGCGAGGACAAACATGTAGGAGAACGCGAACGCCGGCCATCGCCACGAGTTGGTCTCGCGTCGCATCACGGCGATGGTCGACATGCACTGCAAGGCGAACATGAAATAGACCATCAACGCGATGACGGTCGGCGCGGTGAACACCCGTTGGCCGTGATTGTCAGTCATGGTGGCCAACGCTCGACGTGGGTGGCCAGGGTCTGTCGCCGCCGACACCTGACCCAGGGTGGAGACGAACACTTCGCGCGCCGAGAGTGAACCGAGCAGGGCGACGTCGGTGCGCCAGTCGAAGCCCAGCGGTGTGAACACCGGCGCGATAGCCCTGCCGACGTCGGCGGCGTAGCTGTGATTCATCACATAGGCGGTCGAGTCGGTCGGGGACAGCCCCCGGGTTTCCGCCTCGCGAAGCGGCAGATTGAGCAGCGCCCACAGAACCAAAGATGTGGCCAGGATGATGGTTCCCGCCTTACGCAAAAACACCTTGGCCGCACTCCACATCGCGGCCAGCATCGCCTGCGGGGACGGAAGTCGGTAGGGCGGAAGCTCCATGGTGAACGGCAGCAGATCGCCGCGCAGGATCGTGGACTTGACCAGCAAGGCTGCGATCAGCGAGGACATCCCGCCGCCCAGGTAGAGCAGGAACATCGTGACGCCCTGTGCGGTGAGCCCCCACCATCGCGTTTGCGGCGCCACCAGCAGACCGACCAGCAACGTGTATACCGGCAGCCGGGCCGAGCAGGTCATCAACGGCGCGGTGACGATGGTCGCGATCCGATCGCGCGACGACGGCAACGTCCGGGTCGCCATGATGCCCGGGATGGCGCAGGCGAACGACGAGAGCATCGCGACGAAGGCGCGGCCCTCCAGCCCGGTCTTGGCCATGACCCGGTCCATCAAGAACGCCGCGCGCGACATGTAGCCGATGTTCTCCAGAAACGCGAGCAGCAGGAAAAGCAACACGATCTGCGGGATGAATTGCAGCACGGTGCCGACTCCGCCGATAATCCCCTGGCTGAGCAGACCCCGGATGATCGGATTACCGATGTACTCGGCAACCTGGCCGCCCAGCCAGGTCAGCGCCCTGGCGATCCCGTCCCGCAGTGGCGCGGCGGCGGTGAACAGGACTTGAAAGAAATAGAACATCACGGCGAAAAAGATGACGGTGCCCCACAGCGGGTGCAGCAGCACCCTGTCGATCCTGCGGGTGCGCCGATCTGGTTGCGGCGCAACGTAATCAGCCGCATCGAGCACCGACTGCCCCCAGGCGTCGATGGCTTGCTGGCCGGACGGGGGAAAGATCGGCGGGCGTTGCCACTGCACGAAGGACGCCAGTTGTGCCCGCAGGCCGTCGATGCCCGACCCATGGTGCCCGACGACCGCGACCACCGGAACACCGAGCGCCGTCGACAACGCCTCGACGTCGATCCGGCCGCCGCGGGAGGTCAACTCGTCGCCCATGGTCAGCGTCAGCAGGCACGGCAGGTCCAGCCGTAGCACCTGGCCGATCAGCATGATCGAGCGACGCAGCGTGGTCGAGTCGGCGACCAGCACCACCGCGTCGGGCCGGTCGATGTCCGGGTATTTGCCGGTTAGCAGGTCGGTCACCACCTGCTCGTCCGGGCTGATCGGGTCGAGGCTGTAGGTGCCGGGCAGGTCTTCCACGGCGATCGCCACGCCGTCCACGGTGGTGGTGCCGACGCTGCGTCCGACGGTGACGCCTGGATAGTTGCCGGTCTTGGCGCGCAACCCGGTCAGGTGGTTGAAGACGCTGGTCTTACCGGCATTGGGGCTGCCCACCAACGCAACTCGCCGGATACCGGCGACGGTGACCGGCCCGGCATCCACGTCATGGCAGGCGGTCATTGGTCCGGTTCGGGAACGACTTCGATCAGCTGCGCCTCGCGGCGGCGCAGGCACAGTTCGGTGTCCTGAACCCGGTAGATGGTCGGGTCGCCCAGCGGTGCGCGACGGATCACGTCGACCTGGGCCCTCGCGCGAAAGCCCAATTGGACTAGTCGGCTTGCCACCGCGGAGGTCGCCTGCGGCACGGTGCCCACCACCGTTGCCCGCCCGCCGGGCGGCAGCTGGGCAAGCACGATTACCGATCCGGATTGATCGGGTGCGCGCTGCGCCGGAGTAGCCATTATCGGTCCAACATTAGCCGTTCTTACCTTAGTTAGGTATACCTAACTTTCACAGCCCGTCGGGCTTCACAGGCCCGGTCCGGTCGCCCACCGGGTGTTAGCGCCGGGCGATTCCACGGTGCCGCCGGCCATCATTTAGCCTGGTGGTCGGGTGGCAGGCCAGCGCGAGGGCCGCCACATCCTGCGACAGAGGAGCTTTCGGTGTCAGCCGATGTGTCCGCCGAACCCGCCGATTTGGCGGAAGGCCGCGCCCGATGGCGCACGGCGGTGGCGGGCGTGCTGGCCAAGAGCACACGGCGCGACGCTGACGAGCTTGGGCCCGAACCCGAGCGGCTGCTCGACAGTCAGACCTACGAGGGCTTTGCCATCCATCCGCTGTACACCGCGCTGGATGCGCTGCCGGAACCGCCGTTGCCGGGCGAGTGGCCGTACCTGCGCGGCGGCGACGCGCTGCGCGACGTCAAGTCCGGTTGGAAGGTCGCCGAGGCGTTTCCGGCCCAAGCGGTGCCCGGGGTGGCAGCCGAAGACGTCAACACCGCAGTCTTGGCAGCGCTCAGTGAAGGCGCCAGCGCGCTGCTGATCCGGGTGGGGGAGTCCGGTGTGGCACCGACCCAGCTGGAGAAGGTGCTCGACGGCGTGTACCTGAGCATGGCGCCGGTCATCCTCGATGCCGGCGCCGACTACTCCGCGGCCGGCGACGCGCTGTTAGCGCTGGTCGCCGAGGTGGAACCCGATCAGCGCGGCACCCTGTCGGTCGACCTGGGCGCCGACCCGCTGACGGCGCTGCTCAGTGGCCGTCCGGTTCCGCCGCTCGAGGATGTCGTCGCTGTGGCTACCCGGGTCGCCGGCCAGCACGGGGTGCGGGCGATCGTGGTCGACGGGCCCGCCTTCCACAATCTGGGCGCCAATGCCGCGTGGGAACTTGCCGGCAGCATCGCGGCCGCGGTGGCCTACGTGCGAACGCTCATCGAGGCCGGCGTCTCGCTGGGCGATGCGCTACGGCAGATCAGCTTTCGGCTGGCCGCCGACGACGATCAGTTCATGACGCTGGCCAAGATGCGCGCTGCGCGTCAACTGTGGGCCAGGGTTGCCGACGTCGTCGGTGATCCGCAGAGCGGCGCGGCTGTGGTGCATGCGGAGACGTCGCTGCCGATGATGACGCAGCGCGACCCGTGGGTGAATATGTTGCGCAGCACCCTGGCGGCGTTCGGCGCGGGGGTCGGCGGCGCCGACACGGTCCTGGTACTCCCGTTCGACGTGGCCATTCCGGGCGGATTCCCCGGCATGGCAACGAGCTTCGCGCGCCGAATGGCCCGAAACGTCCAGTTGCTGCTGCTGGAAGAGTCACACGTTGGCCGCGTGCTGGACCCGGCCGGCGGGTCGTGGTTCGTCGAGGACCTGACCGAGCAGCTGGCGCAGCAGGCCTGGGAGCATTTCCAGGCCATCGAGGCGCACGGCGGATTCGTCGACGCCCGCGACCACATCGCCGGCCAAATCGCCGAGGTCGCGGCCAAGCGCACCGACGACATCGCGCATCGCAGGACCGCGGTCACCGGCGTCAGCGAATTCCCGAATCTGAGCGAACCGCCTCTGCCGCAAAGCGATTCGCCGGGCACTCCGCTTGCCGCAGGCAATTTGTTGCGGTATGCGGCCGGGTTCGAAGCGCTGCGAGACCGTTCGGACGTGTACCTCGCCGATAACGGTTCGCGGCCGCGGGCGCTGCTACTGCCGCTGGGACCGTTGGCCGAGCACAACATTCGAACGACCTTCGCGTCGAATTTGCTTACCTCGGGTGGTATCGAGGCGATCAACCCAGGGACAGTCGATGCCGATGGTGTCGCACGGGCGGTTTCCGATGCAGGGTCGCCCACGGTAGCGGTCATCTGCGGCACCGACACCCGATACGGCACCGAGGCGGCTGAGATCGTCGAGGCGGCACGTCGTGCGGGGGTTTCGCACGTCTGCCTGGCGGGACCCGAGAAGGCGGTAGCGGAGACACCCAATCCAGAACATCGACCCGACGAGTTTCTGACAGCGAAAATCGATGCGGTCGAGGCGCTCTCGAGTCTGCTCACCCGGTTGGGAGCGTAGTCACGATGACGACCACTGCACCTGTTTTCGGCAGCTTCGCCGATGTGCCGCTGCACGGCCAGCACGGCGTGGCGCCGCCAACCGAAGCCGCAGTGGAAAAACACGTCGCTGCTGCCGCGGCAGCGTCCTCGTACACGCCGGACCAGCTGATTTGGCATACGCCGGAAGACATCGACGTCAAACCGGTGTACATCGCCGCGGATCGTGCGGCTATCGAGGCAGACGGCTATCCGCTGAACAGTTTCCCGGGCGAGCCGCCGTTTGTGCGCGGCCCGTACCCGACGATGTATGTCAACCAGCCCTGGACAATCCGCCAATACGCCGGGTTCTCCACCGCCGCGGAATCCAATGCGTTCTATCGCCGCAACCTTGCCGCCGGCCAGAAGGGGCTATCGGTGGCCTTCGACCTGGCCACCCACCGCGGCTACGACTCCGACCATCCCCGCGTGCAGGGCGACGTCGGAATGGCCGGTGTGGCAATCGATTCCATCTTGGACATGCGGCAACTGTTCGACGGCATCGACCTATCGACGGTGTCGGTGTCGATGACCATGAACGGTGCGGTGCTGCCGATCCTGGCGCTCTACGTGGTGGCCGCCGAGGAGCAGGGGGTGCCGCCGGAGAAGCTGGCCGGCACTATCCAGAACGACATCCTCAAAGAGTTCATGGTCCGCAACACCTACATCTATCCGCCCAAGCCGTCGATGCGCATCATCTCCGACATCTTCGGTTACACCAGCGCCAAGATGCCGAAGTTCAACTCGATCTCGATCTCCGGCTATCACATCCAAGAAGCGGGCGCCACAGCAGATTTGGAGCTTGCCTATACGCTGGCCGACGGCGTGGACTACATCAAGGCGGGCCTGGACGCCGAGCTCGACATCGATAAGTTCGCCCCCCCGCTGTCCTTCTTCTGGGGCATCGGGATGAACTTCTTCATGGAGGTCGCCAAGCTGCGGGCCGGGCGGCTGCTGTGGAGCGAGCTGGTCGCGCAGTTCAACCCCAAGAGTTCCAAATCGCTGTCGCTGCGCACGCATTCGCAGACGTCGGGCTGGTCGTTGACCGCCCAGGACGCCTTCAACAACGTCGCGCGCACCTGCATCGAGGCGATGGCCGCAACCCAGGGCCACACCCAGTCGCTGCACACCAACGCGCTCGACGAGGCGCTGGCGCTGCCGACGGACTTTTCCGCACGGATCGCCCGCAACACCCAGCTGTTGCTGCAGCAGGAGTCCGGTACCACCAGGCCGATCGATCCCTGGGCGGGCTCCTACTACCTGGAGTGGTTGACCTATCAGCTGGCGCAGCGGGCGCGTGCCCACATCGCCGAGGTCGCCGAGCACGGCGGGATGGCGCAGGCCATCAGCGACGGTATTCCGAAGCTGCGCATCGAGGAGGCGGCCGCGCGCACTCAGGCCCGCATCGACTCCGGGACCCAGCCGGTGATCGGGATCAACAAGTACCAGGTCGAAGAGGACCAGGAGGTCGAGGTCCTCAAGGTCGAGAACAGCCGGGTGCGTGCCGAACAGCTGGCCAAACTGCAAGAGCTGCGGGCAAATCGGGACCAGCAGGCGGTTGACGCCGCCTTGGCCGAGTTGGCACGTGCCGCCGCTGCGCACGGCCGGGCCGGCGAAGACGGATTGGGCAACAATCTATTGGCGCTGGCCATCGACGCAGCTCGGGCCAAGGCCACCGTCGGTGAGATCTCCGATGCACTGGAGAAGGTGTACGGGCGGCACCAGGCGGAGATCCGTACTATCGCCGGGGTTTACCGCGACGAAGCTGGAAAGGCCGGCAACATGGTTTCCGCCACCGAACTCGTCGAAAAGTTCGCCGAGGCCGAGGGTCGCCGCCCGAGGATTCTGGTGGCCAAGATGGGGCAGGACGGCCACGACCGTGGTCAGAAGGTGATCGCAACGGCCTTCGCGGACATCGGTTTCGACGTCGATGTCGGGGCGCTGTTCTCCACACCGGACGAGGTGGCCCGCCAAGCGGCGGACAACGACGTGCATGTGGTCGGGGTCTCCTCACTGGCGGCCGGCCACCTGACCCTGGTGCCTGCGCTGCGAGACGCGTTGGCCGAGGCGGGCCGCCCGGACATTATGATCGTGGTCGGCGGCGTCATCCCGCCGGCCGACTTTGATGAGTTGTATGCCGCCGGGGCCGCGGCGATCTTCCCGCCCGGCACGGTGATCGCCGACGCCGCAATCGATCTGCTGAACAAGCTGGCCGAGCGCCGCGGGTACACCCTCTAGCCGGATGCCAACCGAAAACCGCGACAGCGTGGACAAACTCGCGGCCGCTGTCCGCAGCCGCGACCGTGCGGCGCTGCCGCGGGCCATCACCCTGGTGGAGTCCACCCGCCCCGACCATCGCGAGCAGGCGCAGCGGCTCTTGCTGGCGCTGATGCCGGACGCCGGGACTGGTCTGCATGTCGGCATCACCGGGGTTCCCGGCGTGGGTAAGTCGACGATCGTCGAGGCGCTCGGCATGTACCTGATCGAACGGGGACATCGGGTGGCGGTGCTGGCCGTCGACCCGTCGTCGACCCGCACCGGCGGATCGATCCTGGCCGACAAGACCCGGATGCCGCGGCTGGCGGTGCATGCGGACGCCTATATCCGCCCGTCACCGACATCGGGCACGCTCGGCGGGGTGGCCAAGGCCACCCGGGAAACCATCGTGCTGATGGAGGCCGCCGGGTTCGACGTGATCCTGGTGGAGACAGTTGGCGTCGGCCAATCCGAGGTGGCGGTGGCCAATATGGTCGACACCTTCGTCTTCCTGACCCTGGCGCGCACCGGCGATCAGCTGCAGGGGATCAAGAAAGGCGTGCTGGAGCTCGCAGACATCGTCGTGGTGAACAAAGCCGACGGTGAGCACCTTGGCGAGGCGCGCTCAGCAGCACGCGAACTTGCCGGAGCAATCCGGTTGATCCATCCGCGCGAAACCCTTTGGCGTCCACCGGTTCTCACCATGAGTGCGTTGGAGGGCACGGGGCTGGAGGAGTTGTGGGATGCCGTCGAGCGGCATCGTCAAGTGCTTACCGCGGGAGGGGAATTCGAGGCACGGCGGCGAGCCCAACAGGTCGACTGGACTTGGCAGATGGTGCGGGACACGGTGTTGGACCGGGTGCTGTCCAACCCTGCAGTGCGCAAAGGCCGCGCAGAGGTGGAGCGCCAGGTGCTGGCTGGGGAATTAACGCCGGCCATGGCAGCTCAGCAAATACTTAAGCTCGCATCGATAACGGAAAGGTAAATTTCACGTTGTTTGCCGAACGGGAACGGTAAATTCGCATGGTATGACCCTCGAAGTGGTGGGCAATCGCCGGTCAGTGCTGCCGGGCGGTGTTCACGGCGCGGCCGATCCACACTTTGCCTGCGCGGTGCGCAGCTTCGCCAGCATGTTCCCGGGCCGCCGATTCGGCGGCGGGGCGCTGGCCGTCTATCTCGACGGGGAACCCGTCGTCGACGTGTGGACCGGGTGGGCGGACCGGCGCGGACGAGTGCCGTGGTCGGCGGACACCGGCTCGATGGTGTTCTCGGCGACCAAGGGGATGGCCTCGACCGTCATCCACCGACTCGTCGACCGCGGTGTGATCGACTACGACGCGCCGGTCGCCGAGTATTGGCCGGAGTTCGGCGCCAATGGCAAACAAAACATCACCGTGCGCCAGGTGATGCGGCACCGGGCCGGGTTATCGGCATTGCGCGGCGCCAGCAAGAAAGACTTGTTGGATCACAAATTGATGGAACAGCGGCTGGCGGCCGCGCCGCCGGGATACTCGCTCGGCAGACCTGCCTACCATGCGCTGACCTACGGCTGGCTGTTGTCAGGGCTGGCCCGGGCGGTTACTGGCAAGGGTATGCGCGACCTGATCCGTCAGGAGCTGGCCGAGCCGCTGCACACCGACGGGTTGCATCTGGGCCGGCCGCCTGTCGAGGCACCGACCAGGGCCGCGCAGATCATCATGCCGCAGAGCGCAATTCCCAATCCGTTCTTCAACTGGGTCGCGCCCAAGATTGCCGAGCTCCAGGCGTCCGCCGGATTCGGCGCGATGTACTTCCCGGGCATGAAGGCGGTTGTCCAAGGAGATATTCCGTTGCTGGACGCCGAGATCCCCGCGGCGAACGGCGTGGTGACGGCCCGAGGGCTGGCCCGGATGTACGGTGCTATCGCCAATGGTGGCGAGATCGAAGGCATCCGGTTCCTGTCACCCGAATTGGTAAGAGGTCTGACCGGTCGGCTAAGCCTGCGATTGGACCGTAACCTTGTGGTGCCGTTGTCATTCCACCTCGGCTACCACACCATTTTCGTTCCGGGCGTGATGCCCGGATTCGGCCATGCCGGGCTGGGCGGTTCGCTCGGTTGGGCCGACCCGGCTAGCGGGTTGGCATTCGCATTCGTCCACAACCGCCTGCTGTCGCCATTCGTGCTGCTCGACCACACCGGGTTCGTCGCAGTGCACGCCATGATGCGCCGAGGCGCCGCCGAGGCGCGTAAACACGGGTTCGAGAGGGTGGCCGACTTCGGCTCACCTTTCCCCGAGCCCGGCGCCGTTGCGGGCTAACCGGTCTGCTAAGCGCTCTCTAGTCGGAAGCCGACTTTCAGCGTCACCTGAAAGTGTGCGAGAGTCCCGTTTTCCAGGTGGCCGCGGACGGACTGCACCTCGAACCAGTCCAGTCCGCGTGTCGTCTTGGCCGCTCGGACCAGGCCGTTGCGGATCGCTGCGTCGACGCTGTCGGGTGATGTACCGACTATCTCGATCACCCGGTAGGTGTGGTTGGTCATGACGTCCCTTTCTCCGATCGGCGGGGCAACAGTAACCAGCACGCACGTCATGTGCACGCTTGTTGATGGCAACGAGATGCAACCGACATCCGGTGTGTATAAAACTGGGTATGGCCTGGCTGAACGTGTATGTGCCGGATTGGCTGGCGGAACAGGCCGGTTCGCGTGGATTGGATTTGTCGGCATTGACGCAGGCTGCGATCTGCGAGGAACTCGAGCGCACGTCGCTGCCAGCGTAGTTAGACAGCCTGCCAACGGTCAGTCGGTTGGTGGATCATGACGCGGCCACGGCTGCTCTCGACGGTGTGCACGACAAATTCGGCGGGTGATCCCTGTCTGGGGTCACGTTGACGCGCTTGACGCGTCGTCATTGCCATGTGCGGTGGGCGAGCCCGCTAGCGCGTCGGTTGGCGGGACTGCGGCGGCCCGCCGGCGGCCCTAGCGGCGAGAACCTGATCCAGTGCAGTCGACCGCCACCTCAAGAGCTGCGTAGATGGCGCGCATTCGGGTGTCGGCAAGCCGACCGAGTCGGCTGACCAATACTGCGACTGAGACACTTTCGACCGAGTCCAGATTCACCACCGAACGGCGGGGGGATCGGGTCGGAACCGGGTTCCAGAACAACCTCGCTAGCGAGTCCCCGGATGGTCGTGGTGCACGGTGCGACGAGTACGTGTCAAAGCCGGGGGATTGCCGCGTCACGCGACAGCACAACCACTGGATGTCGGCCGATCTCGGCCATCTCGCACCACCACACCTCCCCGCGTGCGGGAAGCGCACTCACGAGGCGCTCGCCGCCCGGCGCCACGATGCCAGGTCGCCCCACTCGTCGGGCTCATCGGCCGGGTGCTCGTCGTAGCTCGCGTCCACCTCGGCCGATCGATGACGAGCGAGTAATGCCCCGAGAGCCTCATCGACGAGGGCCGCGTCAGTTATCCCTGACCGCAGGCTGCGCGCGCTGGTCAGCAGCTCAGCGTTCACAGTCGTGCTCAACCGTATGCGATGCCACAGTGCGCTGTAGGGGTCTGCTTGCGTCTCAGCCCCGGTGGTGACGGTGACGGTAGAGTGACGCCTGTGATTGAGCCCTCCATTCCTGGCGTGCTGCGGGAGCGCGCCAGTCTGCAGCCCAATGACACCGCGTTCACGTTTATCGATTACGAGCAGGACTGGGACGGCGTTGCAGAAAACCTGACGTGGTCGCAGCTGTATCGACGAACGCTGAACCTCGCGCAAGAGCTCAAAGATTGCGGGTCTACCGGTGACCGGGCGGTCATTTTGGCGCCGCAGGGACTGGACTACATCGCTGCTTTCCTGGGCGCATTGCAGGCGGGATTTATCGCGGTTCCGCTTTCGGTTCCGCTGGGCGGCGCCAGCGATGAGCGTGTTCGTTCGGTGCTGCGCGACGCATCGCCGTCCGTGATTCTCACGACGTCCGCTGTCATGGGCAATGTCGCCGAGTATGTTGAGCCGCAGCCCGATGGTCCTGCTCCATCGGTCGTCGAGGTTGACTTGCTGGACCTCGACTCTCGGAACGGATCCGGAACCAGACGCGAGAATCACGCGGGCACGGCGTATTTGCAATACACGTCCGGATCGACTCGTCAGCCCGCCGGTGTCATGGTGACGCACCGAAACGTCATGGCGAATTTCGCGCAGTTGATCTCCGACACTTTCGAAGATCGCGGTAAGGTTCCACCGCCGGACACCACGGTTGTCTCGTGGCTGCCCTTCTATCACGACATGGGTTTGGCGTTGGGAATTTGCTTACCGGTTCTGGCAGGGCTCCGCGGCGTCCTCACGAGCCCGGTGGCGTTCCTGCAGAACCCCGCCCGGTGGATGCAGTTGGTGGCCCGCAACAGCCGGACCTACACTTGGGGACCCAACTTCGCTTATGAACTGGCTGTGAAACGCACCACCGACGAGGACATGGAAGGGCTCGACTTGGGCGACGTCCACACCTTCGCCTTCGGTGCCGAACGGGTCCACGCGGCGACGATCAGGCGTTTCACCAAGCGGTTCGCCCCGTTCAACCTTCCGGCCGCAGCGTTGCGGCCGGGTTATGGCCTCGCGGAGGCGACGGTGTACGCGTCATCGAACCCGCCGGGGCGGCCGCCGGCGATCGCCCGGTTCGACTACGAGAAGCTGTCGGCCGGCTATGCGGAGCCGTGCGGAGACAAAGGCGGTGCGGAGCTGGTGAGCTGCGGCGTACCTCGGGCGGCCACGGTGCTGATCGTCGATCCGGAGACCCGCGAGGAGAATCCGGTCGGCAAGGTCGGGGAGATCTGGGTGCACGGCGACAACGTCGCCGAGGGCTACTGGCGAAACCCGCAGGCATCGGAGCGCACGTTCGGCGGGAAGCTGGTCGATCCATCGCCGGGCACCCCAGAGGGACCTTGGCTGAGAACCGGAGATTTGGGCGTCTTCTCCGACGGCGAGTTGTTCATTATCGGCCGCATCAAGGACCTCTTGATCGTGTATGGCCGTAACCACTCTCCCGACGACATCGAGGCGACGATCCAAGAGATCACTCGAGGCCGGTGCGCGGCGATCTCGGTTCCCGATGATCACACGGAAAAGCTCGTCGTCATCATCGAACTCAAGAAGCGCGGCGACTCCCACGAGGATGCGATGGCCAAGCTCGGCGTCATCAAGAGCGACGTCACCTCGGCGCTATCGAAGTCGCACGGTCTGGGCGGCGCGGATCTTGTTGTGGTATCACCGGGTTCGATTCCCATCACGACAAGCGGCAAGGTCAGACGACAAACGTGTGTCGAGTACTACCAGCAGAATCAGTTCACCCGCTTGGACGCTTAGACATTGCCGCAAGCGAGGTGGCGCGTGTGAAATTTGCCCTGGCAAGCTGTGGAATCGGCGACGATGTCGAGCCCTGCACCGCTGTTCGATCTGACCGGCCTCCAATGGATGACGGGGCCGGTCTACTCGCGAACCACTAGACAAACCGCTTCGGCACGCGTCGGTCTTAACCGGCCCTCGGGTCCGGGTCAACCCGTGGGGGTCGGGGTGGGTGGTGCGGCGAGTGCGTCGAGGTGCCGTGAGGCACGTGGGAGTGTGTGGCTGCGGGCGGGAGCGGCTGCGAAGGTATGCGTCGTGGTGGGCCGTTTTGGGTTCTGATGACCCGGCGCAGGCTTTCGCGTACGGCGGATAGCTCGTCTTCGAGTTCGGCGACCCGTGCGGCCAGGTGGGCCCCGTCGGGTGCTGCGAGCCCGGCGCCGAGTTGCAGGCGAACGCGCTGCTGGCCGTTGCCCGAATGGCCGTTGCCCGAATGGCCGTTGCCCCAATGGCCGTTGCCCCAATGGCCGTTGCCCGAAGCGGGGGGCGAACCTCCGGTGACGCCAGACCGGCCCGCGATCGCGTGTTTGCCGTTGGAGCTCGGCCGAGTGGGCGAGACGAATTCATCCCGCACAAGCAGTTCACGAACCGGACGAAGTAGATAACGCGCCGGGCGTGGCCGCACTCGTTGCGGCCACCAGAACCAGCGCCCGAGAAGTGCTGCGATGGACGGCGTCATGAAGGAGCGCACGATCAACGTGTCGAACAGCAGACCCAGACCGATAGTGGTTCCCACCTGACCGATAATTCGCAGGTCGCTGACCGCCATGGAGCCCATGGTGAACGCGAACACCAGGCCCGCGGACGTCACGACCTTGCCGGTACTGCCCATTGCACGAATGATGCCCGTATTGATTCCGGCTCCTATTTCCTCTTTGAACCGGGAGACGAGCAGCAGATTATAGTCAGACCCCACGGCCAAAAGGATGATCACGGACATCGGGAGCACGAGCCAGTGCAATGTGATGCCGAGAATATCCTGCCAGACGAGCACGGACAGCCCGATGGACGCGCCCAGCGAAACCGCCACCGTGCCCACGATAACCAGCGCCGCGACAAAACCTCGCGTGATGATCAGCATGATGATGAAAATGAGGCACAGCGAAGAAAGCCCCGCGATCAAAAGATCGTATTTGGCGCCGTCGGAGAGGTCCTTGACGGTCGAGGCGGTGCCGCCAAGGTAGATCTTGGCTCCCTCTAGAGGAGTCCCCTTGAGCGACTCCCTGGCCGCGGTCTTTATCGGGTCGATACGTGCGACGCCCACGGGCGTCGCGGGATTGCCCAGATGCGAAATGATTAAACGTACAGCCTTCCCGTCCGATGACAGGAACGAGTCCATGGCGCGTTTGAAGTCTGGGTTATTGAACACTTCTGGCGGCAGGTAGAAGGAGTCGTCGTTTTTGGCGGCGTCGAACGCCTTCCCCATGGCGGTCGCGTTACCGCCTAATTCATCCATCTGGTCGAAGACCCCGGACATGGTGCTATGCATGGTCAGCATCATCGTCCGCATGGACTCCATCATCGCGATCTGCGGCGGGATCTGGGCGATCAACTGCGGCATGATCTTATCCATGTTGCCGAAGTCCGCCAGGAGAGCGTCCATCTTTTCGCTGATCTGGTCGACACCGTCCATTGTCTCAAATATGGATCTCAGCGAATAGCATATGGGGATACTGAAGCAGTGCTTTTCCCAGTAGAAGTAGCTGCGAATCGGCCTCCAGACATCGTCAAAATTTGCGATATTGTCTCGCATTTCGTCGATGACAATCTTCATTTCCTTCGTTGTGCCGAGCATGCGGTGGGTAGTGTCGGCCATCTGTACCATCAAGCCGTACATGCGCTTCATTGTCGCGATCGACTTCGCCATTAGGTCAGCCTGCACCAGCATGTCCTTCATGCGGTCCTGCTGATACTTCATATTTTGTAGCATGCCGGCGTTTTGCATGCTGATCTGAAACGGTATCGAAGTGTGCTCGATCGGCGTTCCGTCGGGTCTTGTTATTGCCTGCACCCTGGAGATACCCGGCACATGGAAGATAGCCTTGGCTAGTTTGTCCAGAACGAGAAAGTCTGCCGGATTGCGCATATCATGATCTGCCTCGATCAACAGGACTTCGGGCATCATTCGGGCCTCAGAATAATGGCGCTCTGAGGCCGCGTATCCCATATTGGCAGGGATGTCTTTGGGTATATACGCCCGGTCGTTGTAGCTGGTTTTGTATCCCGGCAGTGCCAGTAGCCCGACAAGGGTGAGAGCACATGTGGCGGCCAAAATAGGCGCGGGCCAGCGGACGATCGCTGTGCCCACCTGTCGCCATCCACGAACCTTGATCTTCCGCCTGCTGTCGAACAGACGGAAACGGCTGCCTACGATAAGAACTGCCGGAACCAGTGTGAGCGCGACCGCGACCGTAACGACCATGCCCACCGCGCAGGGGGCGGCCATGGTTTGAAAATAGGGCATCCGGGTAAAGCTGAGACAAGACACCGCTCCGGCAACAGTCAAACCAGAGCCCAAGACGACGGGAGCGACCCCACGGTAAGTGGTATAGAAGGCCGTTTCCCGATTCTTGCCGGCCTGACGCGCCTCTTGATACCGCCCGATGAAGAATATCCCATAGTCCGTTCCGGCCGCGAGCGCCAGCGACGTGAGCAGGTTGACGGCAAAAGTCGAAAGTCCAATAAGCCCTTCATTCGCGAGAAACGCGACCACTCCCCGCGCCGCCGCTAATTCGATGCCGACCGTGACCAGCAGCAGAGTTACGGTAATGACCGAGCGGTAGACAAGAAGCAACATGGTGAGGATCACCGCGACGGTTACCACAATGATTTTGATCATGGATTTGTTGCCGCTGTGATTCACATCCGCGACGAGCGGCGACGGGCCGGTGACATAGGCCTTGACCCCAGGCGGAGCTGGCGTCCGCTTCACGATGTTCTGGACAGCCTGCACAGATTCGTTCGACAAGTCCGAGCCTTGGTAACCGGCGAGACTCACTAAAACATATACGGCCTTACCATCGGCGCTTTGCAAGCTCGCTGCCTGGAGTGGATCGCTCCAGGAATCCTGGATGTGCTGCACATGCTTCGGATCGTCTTTAAACTGCCGCATCAAGCGGTCGTAGTACTTGTGTGCAGCGTCGCCGAGCGGCTGCTGACCCTCCAAGAGGATCATCGCGAAACTGTCGGAATTGGATTCCTTGAAGTCCTCACCCATGTGCTTCGCCGCAATCAGCGATGGCGCATCTTGGGGGTTCATTGAGACGGAATTTGCTTGCCCGACCTGCTCCAGTGACGGAACGCCGATACTCACGAACGCAGTGATCGCCAACCAGGCAAGGATGATGGGCACCGATAGTCTGCGGATCGTCCGCGCTACGACGGGTGGTTCGGTGCGTTCGTTACTCATCTGCTCGGTGCTCATGCGGCCTTCTTCACGCAGAAGGTATAGGCGTTAACTTCGTTCGAAATTCTTTCGGCTTGGACCTTATCGTTCACCACGATGCGGCAGCCAATGCTGTCGCTATTGCCCTGTGCCACTATGTCGCCCACGACCGCCGGCGAGGTTGTCGTGAACTGCAACGACCACGGCAACTTCACTCCATCAATTCGCTGCGAATCAGAATTGACATCGAAATAGCTGATGTCGGCCACGGTCCCCGGTGGGCCGAAGACCTCGTAAGTCATGTGTGTAGGGTGAAAAGGGTTGCTGTCCTGACTTTTGGCGTCGCTATATGACGGACTTTTCTCAGAGGCGAAGATGCCATGGAGTCGCGACACGGCAAATCCCCCAGCGCCGATTACCACCAAGACAACCAGCGGAATCCACAACCGGTTCAGGACACTGAAAATAGCAAATCCCCTTTGGTCGTGGGAGCGTAGCCGGCGTAGCCGTACGGCCCCTCCATGGCTTGGGAATCGGCGGCCACCAATTGGTAGTCGCAATGTGTCAATCCCACGAACACGCCGGTTAGCGAGTCGGCCACCCTTTTCGGGGTGAGACCGGCGTGCTCCATGGCTTCCCAAGAGGTTTCCAGCAGCAGGCGGTGCTGCGGATCGATCGCGGTCGCCTCCCGCTCGCTGATCCCGAAGAACTCGGAATCGAAGCCGGCGACGTCGTCCAGGAATGCGCCCCACCGGGACACCGACCGACCCGGCACGCCTGGCTCGGGGTCGTAGTACTCGTCGGCGTCCCACCGGTCGGGCGGAACCTCGGTGACCAGGTCATCGCCCCGCAGCAACGCCTCCCACACCTGGTCCGGCGATTCGATCCCGCGGGGAAGTCGGCAGGCCATGCCGATAACGGCAATCGGGGTAGCGGGAGTTTTGTTCATAGCGAGCAAAGAATGGCCTGATTCTGGGCCCTGCGCGCGGTCGTCGGTCGCGTCGAAACTAGCCAATTCCCCTCCTCACAGCAACAGCACAGTTTGGGCGTGCCCGAGCGTGGGTCA
>NZ_JBKQTQ010000051.1:0-40820 GCF_052143115.1 Mycobacterium sp. | reverse complement strand
GTCGCCGTCGCCGGCTATGAGATGGGTGTCGCTGATGTGCGCGATGACGTGGTCCGGCCGCGGGTGCTCCGCGACCCTGGCTCTGTCCACAGGACTGGAGAAGCCTTTCTGACGACTGTGCTCGCGGAAAGGAGCAACCCCATCCTACCGGAGTGGCCGGGGCGCACCCGCGGACCACGCCACCCCGTCGCTGATGTCTGGGCCACTCTCGGCGGGGGTTCCGCACCAGTTGCCCATACAACCAGTACGCTCGAATTGTGCAGCGGCGGATTATGGGCATCGAGACCGAATTCGGTGTCACCTGCACATTCCACGGTCATCGACGCCTGTCGCCGGACGAGGTGGCCCGCTACCTGTTCCGCCGGGTGGTGTCCTGGGGTCGCAGCTCCAATGTTTTCTTGCGCAACGGCGCACGGCTGTACCTCGACGTGGGCAGCCATCCGGAATATGCGACCGCCGAATGCGACAGCCTGGTGCAGCTGGTCACCCACGACCGTGCCGGCGAGCGGGTGCTGGAAGACCTGCTCGTCGACGCTGAGCAGCGGCTCGCCGACGAAGGCATCGGCGGCGACATCTATCTGTTCAAGAACAACACCGACTCGGCAGGCAACTCATATGGCTGCCACGAGAACTACCTGATCGTCCGGGCGGGCGAGTTCTCCCGCATCTCCGATGTGCTGCTGCCGTTCCTGGTCACCCGCCAGCTCATTTGCGGCGCAGGCAAGGTGCTGCAGACCCCGAAGGCCGCCACGTTCTGCCTCTCGCAACGCGCCGAGCACATCTGGGAAGGCGTCTCGTCGGCCACCACCCGTAGCCGGCCGATCATCAACACTCGTGACGAGCCGCATGCAGACGCCGAGAAGTACCGGCGTCTGCACGTCATCGTCGGTGACTCCAACATGTGCGAGACCAGCACCATGCTCAAAGTGGGCACCGCCGCGCTGGTGCTGGAAATGATCGAAGCGGGCGTGGCGTTCCGCGACTTCTCGCTGGACAACCCGATCCGGGCCATCCGTGAAGTCAGCCACGACGTCACCGGCCGACGGCCGGTGCGCCTGGCCGGCGGCCGTCAGGCCAGCGCCCTGGACATCCAGCGGGAGTACTACGCCCGCGCCGTCGAGCACCTGCAGACCCGCGAACCCAACGCGCAGATCGAGCAGGTCGTCGACCTGTGGGGTCGCCAGCTCGACGCCGTGGAAAGCCAGGACTTCGCCAAGGTCGACACCGAAATCGACTGGGTGATCAAGCGCAAGTTGTTCCAGCGCTACCAGGACCGCTACGACATGGAGCTGTCCGACCCGAAGATCGCCCAGCTGGACCTCGCCTACCACGACATCAAGCGCGGCCGCGGCGTCTTCGATCTCCTGCAACGCAAGGGGTTGGCGTCGCGCATCACCACCGACGAGGAAATCGAGGACGCCGTCGACACCCCGCCGCAGACTACCCGCGCGCGGCTGCGCGGTGAGTTCATCAGCGCCGCCCAAGCCGCCGGCCGCGATTTCACCGTCGACTGGGTGCACCTCAAACTCAACGACCAGGCCCAGCGCACCGTGCTGTGCAAAGATCCGTTCCGGTCGGTTGACGAGCGAGTCAAGAGGCTCATCGCCAGCATGTAACTTGTTGCGGCAAGCCTACGGCACCAACACCGCTGGTCAGACCTGTGGTGTTGGTGCCGCGATCGGGCGACGACTCGGGTTAGTTTCTGTTGCTGTCCTGCGCCTTGAGCGTGGCCAGTTGGTTCTCGATCGCGGTGGACGCACCCACGCGGTCCTTGTGGTTGTGCTCGTAGCGCAGCAGGGCGGCCACCTCGGCGGGATCGGTGAGTTGTTCCACCGCTGCCTCGACTTCGTCGATCGTGAGGGCGTCGTAGTGGTCGACCGTTAGTTCGCCTTCGGTGAGGCCGCCGGTGAGGACGCGGGTGCGATGCAGGGTGGTCGCAATGGTGCTTGCTCCATTTCGGGTGGCGATCTGCTCCGCCTGATGAAGTCCAGCGTCGCGCCCGGCGCTCAAGGAGTCGACCGCGGCTTCGGTGACGGTGGCGACGCGTGAACGGGCGCGGGCAACAGCCTCGGCGGTTGCGTTGATCCGCGCGACAGTCCAGCGGGTCGGGTAATTGACGGCCCTGGTGAGTCGACCCACTGCCTTCTGCACCGGGGTGGGCCGCACCCCGGTGAGCTTTCCTGAGGCTTCTTGGGCGAGCACCGAGGTGATCCACTCGATGGTTTCTTGATGCGCAGCCTGCAAACGCCGCGCAAGCAGTCGAGTGTCGACGTGGTCAGCCGCGTCGGCGAGGGCCTCGAGATAGCGTGCGCGGTCGAGCAGTTGGTGTTCTAGAACGAGGTCACTGAACAGTGCTGCCGTTATCGGTTGACCCTGTTCGACTATGGCCTTGGCCAGGGCGGCAGCGCGGCCCAGCGCGGGGGTGACCACGTCGGGAACGCCGCCGAGTTCGCGCAGCGCGGCTGCGATCAGCATCGCACGTTCTTGCGCGTTGGCCGCGTTCGTCGTGAATTGTCGGCGCACAGTATCGTTGCGGGCCTGCAGACGCCGGGTCTGCGCGATCTGCACCTCGCTGTTGGTGAGGTGATGCAGGATGCGAAGTTGGCCTATGAGCTTCTCGGTTGTCGTGTGGGTCACTGTTTTTCTCCTGACGATTTCGTGGCTTATCTGCTTAGGACTTCTTGGGTGTGTACCCGGCTCGGGGCGTAACGAATCGTCAGGCTCAGCGAATCGTATTGTCGTACTGATGTTTTGAGGCGTCTCAGTGCTGCTGTCGGAATTGGTGTGGCCTGCCAACCGCGGTCGGCGGCAGGCCACACCAATAGCGGTTACTTGACCGCGTCCTTGATGTTTTCGCCGATCTTCTTGACGCTCGACGTGGCTTGATCCTTCTTGCCTTCGCCTTCGGTGTGCTTGTCGCCAGTAACCTTGCCGGCCTGCTCCTTAGCTTTACCGGCGGCATCCTGAGCTGCATTTTTGGCCTTATCGACGATTCCCATGGGTGTATCCCTTCTGTGGTGGTCAGCCGCGGACTCGCGGATGACCGTGCAACGACCCCGCGTTGGGGTCGTAGCCGACTCGTATCCGGTTCAGACCGGGTGCGAGAGATCGTGTTATCCCTGTGCTGCGCGAAATGCGGGCCAAAGCGCACCTAACGTTGACCGTTTCGCGAAATAGGTTGGCAGCGTCAGATTTCGGCGCCTACCAGATTGACCGCGTCCGAAGGAATCGGATCATTGGGTGCGACGAGTCCCGTCGGAGGGACGTGAACTCGGATTAGATGTCCGGCGTGGGCCCGTGCCCGCGGCTCGTGATTGGACCGCTGCGGACTGCTGAAGTATCAACCAACATGAACGCTACTCGCTGGTGGGCGATTTGGCGAATTGCACGTATGTCCGGCGCTCTGAGGTGTGCAGGGGCGTTGCGCCGGTTCGATCAATATCGGATAGTGCCGAATGTCGTCGTCCCGCTGGAGGGAGCGGCGTTCCTGCGATCACCCCAACGGGGCAGCCTGGGTCCTCGTGACTCGGGCTGGTCGACGTGATCGACACGTCGATATCGAGTTGGCTTTACCGCACCCCTAAGCTGCTACGGGTGGCGATCTCGAAAGTCGAGCGAATGATGAACCTCGTCATCGCGTTGCTCTCCACCCGCGGCTACATCACCGCCGAGAAAATCCGGTCCAGTGTGGCGGGCTATTCCGACACCGCCAGCGACGAAGCGTTCTCGCGAATGTTCGAGCGTGACAAGAACGAACTGCGCGATCTGGGCATTCCGCTGGAAACCGGCAAGGTGTCGTCGTTCGACCCGGTCGAGGGTTACCGCATCAACCGCGAGGCGTACGCGCTGCCCGCGGTCGAGCTGACCGCCGACGAGGCGGCGGCCGTGGCCGTCGCCACTCAGTTGTGGGAATCGCCGGAACTGATTACCGCGACCCAGGGCGCGCTGCTCAAGCTGCGGGCCGCCGGCGTGGACGTCGACCCGGATGCGCCGGTCGCCATTGCGTCGCCTGCCGGGACCGTGGGACTGCGCGGGTCGGAAGGCGTTCTCGGAGCGTTGCTGTCGGCCATCGACTCCGCGCAGGCCGTGCAATTTCCGCACCGCCCGTCACGCGCCGAGCCGTACACCGTGCGCACGGTGGAGCCCTGGGGTGTGGTGACCGAGAAAGGCCGCTGGTATCTCGTCGGGCACGACCGTGACCGCGGCGCCACCCGCACGTTCCGGCTGTCCAGGATCGGCGGCGAAGTGACACCGATCGGCCCGGTCGGGGACTTCACCCGGCCCGAGAACGTCGACCTGCGCAAGATCGTGGCCGAGGCGGTCGGAGAGGCGCCGTCGGGCGTCCGGGCTCAGGTCTGGGTGGCCGACGGGCGGGCCACCGCGTTGCGGCGCGCCGGGACATCGCTGGGGCCGCGGCAATTGGCCAGCCGCGACGGCGAGGTGATCGAACTCGACATAGGAACCACTGACCGACTGGCGCGCGATATCACCGGTTACGGTGCCGACGCCGTGGTGCTGGAACCTTCGGTCCTGCGCGAGGACGTTCTGGGCCGGCTGCGCGCCCACGTCGGCGACGGGGAGGAGGAGCGGCGCTCATGACACCCGTGTCCACCCGCCTGGTGCGGCTGCTCAACATGGTGCCGTATTTCCAGGCGAACCCGCGGGTCACCCGCGCCCAGGCCGCCACCGACCTGGGCGTTTCTGTCAAGCAGCTGGGCGAGGACCTCGACCAGCTGTGGCTGTGCGGGTTACCCGGCTACGGCCCGGGCGATCTGATCGACTTCGAATTCACTGGCGACGCCGTCGAGGTGACGTTCTCGGCGGGCATGGACACGCCGCTGCAGCTCACCTCGCCGGAAGCCACCGGCCTGCTGGTGGCCCTGCGGGCACTGGCGGATATTCCGGGTGTGGTCGATCCGGAGGCGGCGCGCAGCGCGATCGCCAAAATCGAGGCAGCGGCCGGTGCTGCCGGACACGGATCTGACATCGCTGCGGGCGACGATTCGGCGCCGGTCGAGAGTCAGGCCGCGGCCGCCGTGCGCGCCGCAGTGCATGACAGTCGGGCGCTGACCATCGACTACTACGCGGCCTCGCACGACACGCTGTCCACCCGGATCGTCGACCCGATCCGGATAGTGCTGGTCGGCGACCACAGCTACCTGGAGGCGTGGTCGCGGGAGGCCGAAGGGGTACGGCTGTTCCGGTTCGACCGCATCGTCGATGCGGCCGTGCTCGACGAGCCGTCCGCGCCGCCGCAACCAGCGGTTCAGGCGCCGCCGGACACCTCGCTGTTCGACGCCGATCCATCGCTGCCGTCGGCCACGCTGCGGCTGGCACCGGCGGCGTCGTGGATGTTCGAGTACTACCCGATGCGTCTGCTGCGCGAACTGCCCGATGGTTACTGCGAGGCGGCAATGACCTACGCCTCGGAAGAGTGGCTGGCCCGCCAAGTGCTGGGCCTGGGGTCGGCCGTCCGCGTCCTGGCGCCCGAGTCGTTGGCCAAGCGGGTGCGCGACGCCGCCGCGGCCGCACTGGAGTCCTACCGAGCCGCGGCGCGGTCCGGCTAGTCGCGCGGCTGCTGCGGTAGCATCGTGGGGACGTCTGGAGGTAACCAAAGTGAACGCTCTTACCCCGGGGCACTTGGCGATCATTGCGGTCGTGTTGATCGTCCTGTTCGGCGCGAAGAGGCTCCCCGACGCGGCACGTTCGCTGGGTAAGTCGCTACGGATCTTCAAGTCCGAGGTTCGTGAGCTGCAGGGCGAAAACAAATCGGAGACGCCTGCCGCGGCAGCCCAACCTGTGCAGTCCGAGCGGGTCGATCCGCCTGCGGCTGACGGTCGATCGGCCTAGCCTGGCATCGCCGCCGCGGCGCCCGAGCGCCTATTGACTGTGCGCACCACCGGTTTATTGAGGCGGCTAGATCCGCGACTTCGTCGCGGCCGCACCAACCCCGACGGCACCATGTCGCTCGTCGCCCATCTCACCGAACTGCGCGCTCGACTGCTGATCTCGCTGGCGACCATTGCAGTGACCACGATCTTCGGGTTCATCTGGTATTCGCACTCGGTGTTCGGGCTGGAAAGCCTCGGCGAATGGCTTCGGCATCCCTACTGCTCGCTGCCGCCGTCGGCGCGGGCGAATCTCAGCGCAGACGGCCAGTGCCGCTTGCTGGCCACCGCGCCCTTCGACCAGTTCATGCTGCGGCTGCAGGTCGGGCTGACCGCCGGGATCGTGCTGGCCTGCCCGATGTGGTTCTACCAACTCTGGGCGTTCATCACGCCGGGCTTGTACAAGAAGGAACGCCGTTTCGCGGTGGCTTTCGTCATCCCGGCGGCGATGCTGTTCGTCACCGGCGCGGTGCTGGCCTATCTGGTGCTGGCAAAGGCGCTGCACTTCTTGTTGACCGTAGGCAGCGACGTGCAGGTGACCGCGCTGTCCGGCGACCGGTACTTCGGCTTCTTGATCAACCTGCTGCTGGTCTTCGGCATCAGCTTCGAGTTCCCGCTGCTGATCGTGATGCTCAACTTCGTCGGCGTGCTCAGCTACGTACGGCTGCGGTCCTGGCGACGCGGCCTGATCTTCGTGATGTTCGTGTTCGCAGCGGTTTTCACGCCGGGTTCTGATCCGTTCTCGATGACGGCCCTGGGACTGGCGCTGACACTGCTGCTCGAATTGGCCATTCAGATCGCCCGGATACACGACAAGCGGAAAGCCAAACGCGAAGCGCTCACTGCCATCCCCGACGACGAAGCCTCGGTGATCGACCCGCCCTCCGCGGTCGGGGTACCGTCGAGCATCGCCGGACTCCATGACGACGTCACCTGATCCCGCCGCGACGATGCAGAGCGAATTGGCCCGGTTCGCTGCGGACCTGGCGTTCGGACTCGACGGCTTTCAGCAGCAGGCCTGCGCGGCGCTGGAAAGCGGCCACGGTGTTCTGGTGTGCGCGCCAACCGGAGCCGGTAAGACCGTCGTCGGCGAGTTCGCAGTGCATCTGGCACTGGCGGCCGGCGGCAAATGTTTCTACACCACGCCGCTGAAGGCGTTGAGCAACCAGAAGCACACCGATTTCGTGGCCCGTTATGGCAAGGATCAGATCGGATTGCTCACCGGCGACCTGTCGGTCAACGCGAACGCCTCGGTTGTGGTGATGACCACCGAAGTGCTACGCAACATGCTTTACGCTGATTCGCCTGTGCTGCAAGGGCTTTCCTATGTCGTGATGGACGAGGTGCATTTCCTGGCCGACCGGATGCGTGGTGCCGTGTGGGAGGAGGTCATCCTGCATCTGCCCGACGACGTGCGCCTGGTCAGCCTGTCGGCGACGGTGAGCAACGCCGAAGAGTTCGGCGGCTGGATCCAGACCGTGCGCGGCGACACGACGGTGGTCGTCGATGACCACCGACCGGTCCCGCTGTGGCAGCACATGCTGGTAGGCAAACGCATTTTCGACTTGTTCGACTATGCCGCCAACGGAGCGGGCGACCGGCGGCAGCCGATCGTCGACCCGAATCTCTTGCGCCACATCGCCCATCGCCGCGAGGCCGATCGGCTCTCGGATTGGCGTGGCCCCCGCCGGCAGGCGGGAAGGGGAGGTCCGGGACGCTCCGGCCGGCCGAGTTTCTACCGACCGCCGTCGCGGCCCGACGTGATTCAGATGCTCGACTCCGAGGGCCTGCTGCCGGCGATCACCTTCGTGTTTTCCCGCGCTGGTTGCGACGCCGCGGTCGCGCAGTGCCTGCGGTCGTCTTTGCGGCTGACCACCGAGGAGGACCGGGCGCAGATCGCCGAGGTGATCGAGCACCGCTGTGGCGATCTGCAGGACACCGACTTGGCGGTACTCGGTTACTACGAGTGGCGGGAGGGACTGCTGCGCGGTATTGCCGCCCACCACGCCGGCCTGCTGCCGGCATTCCGGCACACGGTCGAGGAGCTGTTCACCGCAGGGCTGATCAAGGCAGTCTTCGCCACCGAAACCCTGGCGCTCGGCATCAACATGCCGGCCCGCACCGTGGTGCTGGAACGGCTGGTGAAGTTCAATGGCGAAGAGCACGTCCCGCTGACGCCGGGGGAGTACACCCAGCTCACCGGGCGGGCCGGCAGGCGGGGCATCGACGTCGAAGGCCACGCCGTGGTGCTCTGGCACCCCGGTGAAAGCACCAGCGAACCGGCTGAGGTCGCCGGCTTGGCCTCCACCCGCACCTTCCCGCTGCGCAGCTCGTTCGCCCCGTCGTACAACATGACGATCAACCTGGTGAACCGGGTTGGCCCCGAGCAGGCTCACCGGCTGCTGGAGCAGTCGTTTGCCCAGTATCAGGCCGACCGGTCGGTGGTGAGCCTGGTCCGCGGCGTCGAGCGGGGACAGCGGATGCTCGACGAGGTCGCGGCCGAGCTCGGTGGAAATGACGCGCCGATCCTCGAGTACGCCCGGCTGCGGGAGGAGATCAGCCAGCACGAGCGCGCCCAGGCCCGCGCGTCGCGACTGCAGCGCCGGCAGGCGGTCAACGACGCGTTGGCGGCGCTGCGGCGCGGCGACATCATCACGATCACACACGGCCGCCGGGGCGGGCTGGCCGTCGTGCTGGAACCTGCCCGCGACGGCGACGACCCGCGGCCGTTGGTGTTGACCGAAAACCGCTGGGCCGGCCGGATTTCGTCGGCCGACTATTCCGGCGCATCGGCGCCGGTGGGCTCGATGACATTGCCCAAGCGGGTCGAACACCGACAGCCGCGGGTTCGCCGCGATCTGGCTTCGGCGCTACGTTCGGCCGCCGTGGGATTGCGGATTCCCGACGGCCGCCGCGGCGGCAGCAGCCGCGGCGAGCAGCGCGATCTCGACCCCGAGCTGGTCTCGCTACGCGACCAGATGCGTCGTCATCCCGCGCATCGCGAACCCGATCGGGAGACCCGAGTCCAGGTTGCCGAGCGCTATTTGCGCATCGAACGCGACAACGAAGCGTTGCAGAAGAAGGTGGCCGCTGCCACCAACTCGTTGGCCCGCACCTTCGACCGGATCGTCGGGTTGCTCACCGAACGCGGGTTTATCCGCGTCACCGGCGGTGACCCCGCGGTGACCGACGACGGGCGGCTGCTGGCCCGGATTTACAGCGAGAGCGACCTTTTGGTGGCCGAATGCCTGCGCGCCGGCGTCTGGACCGGTCTGCGAGACGCCGAGTTGGCCGCCGTGGTCTCGGCAGTCGTCTACGAGACACGCGGCGGGGACGGCCCCGGGCCGCCGCGAAATGCGGAGGTGCCGACCGCACAGCTACGGCAGGCGCTGCACCGCACGCGTCGGTTGTCGGCGGAGTTGCGTGCCGACGAGCAGCGGCACCGCATCACGCTCAGTCGCGAGCCCGACGACGGTTTCGTCGCGGCCATTTACCGGTGGGCGAGCAATGGAGACCTGGTCGCGGCTTTGGCCGCCGCTGACTCCGAGGGCAGCGGTTCACCGCTGTTGCCGGGGGATTTCGTGCGCTGGTGCCGACAGGTGCTTGATTTGCTGGACCAGGTCCGTAACGCTGCCCCGCAACCGGAGTTGCGGGCGACGGCGAAACGCGCGATCGACGCAATTCGGCGCGGCGTAGTAGCAGTTGACGCCGGGTAGGCTGAGCCGAAGCTACGGTTGCATTCGACGACCGATGCGAGGACGGCAATCAGGACGGAAGGGACAGACACACGATGAGCGGACCGCAGGGGCCCGATCCGACGAAGCCGTGGCAGCCGCCGCAGGGTGAAGGTCAGCAATCCGGCGAGGACTCGACCCAGCACGTGTCACCCTGGCAGCAGCCATCCGGCGAGCAGACCTGGCAGTCAGGTGGGGAGCAATCGACCTGGCATGCGCCCGCCTACACGCCCACCGAATACGGGCAGTACCAGCAGCCGCCCGCGCAGTACTACCCGCCGTCTCAGCCGTTCCCGCAGCCCACGGGCTACCCGCAGCAAGACCAGTACGGCGCCCCGACCGGCCAGTACGGCGCGCAGACCGCTCAATACGGCCAACCCGGCGCCTACCCGCAGCCCGGTCAGTACGGGCAGCCGGGTCAGTACGGCCAGTCCGGTCAGTACGGTCAGCCCGGTCAGTACGGCCAGTACCCGGGACCTTATGGCCAGCCGTCCGCGGGCGGCCCGAAGCGGTCGCGGGCGGTCATCGGCACGGTGGTCGGCGTGTTCGCCGCGATCCTGGTGGCGGTCGTCTTGGTGCTGGGCTTCTGGGCGCCCGGCTTCTTCGTCACCACCAAGCTGGACGTCAGTAAGGCGCAGGTCGGTGTGCAGCAGATCCTCACCGACGAGACCAACGGCTACGGCGCGAAGAACGTCAAAGACGTCAAGTGCAACAACGGTCAGAATCCGACGGTCAAAAAGGGCAGCAGCTTCGACTGCGACGTCAGCATCGACGGCACCAAGCGTCAGGTCACGGTGACTTTCCAGGACAACAAGGGCACTTACGAGGTGGGCCGGCCCAAGTAGCACGGTTACATCACGACGCGGGCAGCGTGTCGAGCGCCTTCTGCAGCCGCGCGATCGGTGACCCGACCCCGAGCCGGGTCGCCAGCTCCGCGGTACGCCTCGGGTCGGCCGCGACCAGCGGCACGGCGTCGGTCGGCGTCGACAGCGTGACGGGCGCGTCGGTGGCCACCCGCACCACCGGGCCGGCGGCCTCGATGTAGTCGGCGGCCTTTCGCAGCTTGGCCCGCACCCCCTTGGACAGTGACGATTTGGGGTCGTCGACGGCGGCCAAGATGCCCGCCAGGGAGCCGTGCTGCGCGAGTAGCGTCGCGGCCGTCTTCTCGCCGATACCGGGCACGCCCGGAAGCCCGTCGGACGGGTCCCCGCGCAGCAGCGCCAGCTCGGCATAGCCCGCGCCGGCCCGATCGGCGGGCACGCCGTAGCGTTCGGCCACCTCGCGGGGACCCATCAGCGTGGCGTTGGTGAGGCCGCGGCCGAGGTAGAGCACCCGAACAGGCACCGGATCGTCGCCGACCACCTGTAACAGGTCGCGGTCCCCGCTGGCGACGATGACCGGGTCACGCCGTTCCTGAGCGGCCAGCGTGCCGATCACGTCATCGGCTTCGAAGCCCGTTGCGCCGCCGGTGCAGATGCCGAACGCGTCGAGGATCTCCTCGATCATTTCGACCTGCGGAGACAACTCGTCGGGCACTTCCTCGACATCGGGTTGCCCATCGGGGTGGTCTTCCTCGACGCGATGCGCCTTGTACGACGGGATGCGGTCCACCCGGAATTGGGGGCGCCAGTCCAAGTCCAGGCACACCACCAAGCGGCCGGGCCGCTGTCGGGTGATCAGCATTGCCACCGAGTCCAGGAATCCGCGGACCGCATTCACCGGCCGGCCGTCAGGTGATGTGATCGAGGACGGGACGCCGTAGTAGGAGCGAAACCACATGCTGGCGCCGTCAAGCAGCAGCAGCGGTGCGGACATGCCCGCCATCCTGCCAGCCCGGGTCCGGCTAGGTCTGCATCGTCGCCTGGCTAGGTCCGATTGCCGGGCTGCTCCTCATCGCGCTGCGCGTCCCCCTCGCCGCTGCGCGGCTGGGGGTACCCTCACTGCATCGTCGCCCGGCTAGCCTGAATGCCATGGGTTCTCACCGATTCGATGCAGGGGTCTACGGCCGCCGGATCGCGGCGGCGACGGCTGTTACCGCCGAGGCCGGCCTGGCTGGTCTGGTGATCACCCCGGGCTACGACTTGCGGTATCTGCTCGGCTCGCGCGCGCAGACCTTTGAGCGGCTCACTGCGCTGGTGCTGCCGGTCTCCGGTGACCCGACCGTGGTAGTGCCACGACTGGAGCTGGCCTCGCTGAAACAATCCGCAGTCGCGGAACTGGGCCTGACGGTACGGGATTGGGTCGACGGCGACGACCCGTACAAACTGGTCGGCGCAGCCATGGGCGGTGCTCCCGCGGCGACTGCCGTGACCGATTCGATGCCTGCCCTGCACCTGTTGCCGTTGACCGATGTCCTCGGTGTCCTGCCGGTCTTGGCCACCGGTGTGCTGCGGGGACTGCGGATGGTCAAGGACGCTTCCGAGATCGACGCGCTGCGCAAGGCCGGCGCGGCCATCGACCGCGTGCATTCCCGGGTGCCGGAGTTCCTGGCCCCCGGTCGAACGGAGGCTGACGTTGCCGCGGATATCGCTGAAGCCATTGTCGCCGAAGGACATTCGGAGGTGGCATTCGTCATCGTTGGTTCCGGGCCGCACGGTGCGGACCCGCATCACGAGTACTCGGATCGAGAACTTCGCGTGGGTGACATCGTCGTCGTCGACATCGGCGGTGCATACCAGCCCGGATACCATTCCGACTCGACGCGTACCTACAGCATTGGTGAGCCCAGCGCAGAAGTGGCGCAGCAGTATTCAGTGCTGCAGCGGGCGCAGCGGGCGGCCGTCGACGCGGTGCGTCCTGGGGTGACCGCTGAAGAGGTGGACGCCGCGGCCCGCGACGTGCTGTCCGAGGCCGGGCTCGCCAAATATTTCGTGCACCGCACCGGGCACGGCATCGGGTTGTCGGTGCACGAAGAGCCTTACATCGTTGCGGGCAATGCCCTACCGCTGCAAGCGGGGATGGCGTTTTCGGTTGAGCCGGGGATCTATTTCCCCGGCCGGTGGGGGGCGCGTATCGAAGACATTGTGGTGGTGGCTGAAGACGGCGCTCTGCCCGTCAACCACCGTCCGCACGAGCTGATCGTCGTCCCCGTTTAGCCATAGCCGCGGATGCCACGCGCTGACCCTCGCCCGCGTATTACGCTCGTGCGATGACCGACCACGACCGCGCCGCCGCCCGCCGAGAGATCACCGACGCCCTGCTCACCGCGCTGGAACGTCGACACGAAGTGCTCGACCTAATCGTGGAAGCCGACGACCGGCCATCGGCAGTCGACGGCATCGTCACCTTGCTCAACACGTCACGGCTCGGTGCCGAGGCGGTGATCGGCATGTCGTTCGATCAACTGACCAAAGATTCACGTAAGAGGATCGCCGCCGAGCTCGAAGACCTGAACCACATATTGAGTTTCACCTTCAAAGACCGGCCCGCCAGCTCGGGCGACACCTTGGTGCTCCGCCCGTTTTCCGGGACTTCCGACCGCGATATTTTCGCCGCACGTACCGAGGACATTGGCGCCAAGGGCGACGGCTCCGGCGCCCCGGCGGGTGGCCTCGATGACGAGATCCGCGCGGCAAAGGAACGGTTCGACGCCGAAGAGGCCGCCTGGTTCGTCGCGGTCGATGGCGACGAGAAGGTCGGCATGGTCTTCGGTGAACTCGATGGCCACGAGGTCCACGTCCGGATCTGGATTCATCCTGACTACCGGCACCGCGGCTATGGCACCGGCGCGCTGGCCAAATCGCGACCGGAGTTGGCGGCCTACTTCCCGGCGGTGCCGCTGGTGATTCGGGCGCCCGGCGCCACGCTCGTCTAGCGGCCGGCCGTCGGCAGCTAGACGGCTTTGCGAGTCAGCAGATCCGAGGACCCCAGCACCCGCTCCACCCGCACCTCGATGACCACGCGTCGGGGGTTGACTCGGGGTGTTCGGTAACGCTGGGCATAGCGCAATTCCGCGTCGCGCACGGCGTCGACCTCGCTGTTGACGCTGGCGCGTCCCTCCAGCGACAGCCAGCGGGCGCCGTCGACCTGACTGAGCACCGCGACCCCGCCACGTTCGGCGTTGACCGCCTTCTGCGAGCCGCGGCTGGTGATCACCCGCGCGATGTGTGTCTTGGGGTCGAAGGTGAAACCCACCGCCACCACGTGCGGGGAATTGTCGGCGCGCAGCGTGGTCAGCATGGCCAGATGGCGCTCCGTGAGAAACGCCAGTGCGTCGTTGGTCAGCCGCGCGGTGGTGTTTGCCATCACCGCTCACGCTAGCGCAGGTGATAATCGCAGCCGTGAATGACACGGGCGCCGCGACGGTGCTGATCCTCGGCGGCCGCAGCGAGATCGGTATTGAACTCGCGCGGCGCTTGGCTGCCGGGGCGACGATGATACTGGCGGCACGCAAAGCCGACGAGCTGGCCAACGAGGTCGCGGCCCTGATCGCCGCCGGCGCGGCGGCCGTGCACACCAGGGAGTTCGACGCCGACAACCTGGACTCGCACGGCCCGCTCGTCGCGTCGGTCATCGCGGATCACGGTCCCATCGACACCGCGGTGTTGGCCTTCGGAATCCTCGGCGACCAGGCCCGCGCCGAGATCGACGCCGCGCACGCGGTGGCCGTCGTCCACACCGACTACGTCGCGCAGGTCAGCCTGCTTACCCATCTTGCGGCGGCCATGCGCGTGGCCGGCCGAGGATCGCTGGTGGTGTTCTCCTCGATCGCCGGGGCGCGCGTGCGTCGGGCGAACTATGTGTACGGCTCGGCCAAGGCCGGGTTGGATGGCTTCGCCAGCGGGCTGGCCGATGCGCTGCATGGAACCGGCGTGCGATTGTTGCTCGCTCGGCCAGGGTTCGTGATCGGGCGGATGACGCAGGGTATGACGCCCGCCCCGCTGTCCAGCACGCCTGAGCAGGTGGCTGCGGGCACCGCCCGAGCGCTCGCCAAAGGCCGGCGCACTGTGTGGATCCCCTGGGCGTTGGGGCCGGCGTCCGTCGCGATGCGGTTGCTGCCGCAATTCGTGTGGCGGCGGATGCCGCGATGACCATCCGCGCCGGCGACGATATACAAAGCAGCGATGAGGTGGGGGCACGCCCCCTCGCCGCTGCGCGGCTGGGGGTACCCCCACCCGCTTGCGGGGGAGGGCGGCGCTAATGACCATCATCGTTGTCGGTATCGGCGCAGACGGAATGCCCGGACTATCGCAGCCGTCACTTAGCGAACTACAAAGGGCCACAGTGATTTATGGGTCTAAGCGACAGCTTGACCTGCTCGACGACACAATCGCAGCGCCCCGTCGGGAGTGGCCGTCGCCCATGCTGCCCGCATTGCAAAGCTTGCTCAACGACCACCCCGAGGACATCCACGTCGTGGCCAGCGGCGACCCGTTGATGCACGGCATCGGTGGCACGCTGCTCCGATTGTTCGGGCCCGATCAGGTCACCGTCTTGCCGCACGTGTCGTCGGTGGCGCTGGCCTGCGCGCGGATGGGCTGGACCGGGCACGACATCGAGGTGATCAGTTTGGTGACCGCGACGCCGCAGACTGCCGTGCGCCGCGGCGGCCGGGCGATCGTGCTGTCGCGCGACCGGTCCACCCCCAAGACGCTGGCGGTGCTGCTCGACGCATACGGCCGCGGCGACTCGGAGCTCACCGTGCTCGAGCAACTCGGCGGTCCCAGAGAGCATCGTCGCGACGGCACCGCGCGGCAGTGGGCCGCCGACCCGCCCTCCGGCATCGACGATCTCAACGTGATCGCGGTCCGCTACCTGCCCGACGAGCGGGTGTCTTCGTTGCCCGACGACGCGTTTGTCCACGACGGGCAGATCACCAAACACGCAATCCGGGCCGTCACATTGGCGACGTTGGCGCCGCGGCCGGGGCAGCGGTTGTGGGATGTCGGCGCCGGCTCAGGCAGCATCGCCGTGGAGTGGTGCCGCAGCTGGCCGGACTGCACCGCGGTAGCGTTCGAACGCGACGAGTCGCGCCGTGCCAACGTGGTATTCAACGCCGCGGCCTACGGTGTCAGCGTCGAGCTGCGCGGCGAAGCGCCCTCTGCGTTCGACGGGGCGGCCGCCCCATCGGCGATCTTCATCGGTGGTGGCCTCACCCAGCCCGGCCTGCTGGACGCCTGCCTGGCGCATCTGCCCGTCGGTGGACGGCTGGTCGCCAACGCCGTCACCGTGGAATCAGAAGCCATTGTGGCGCAGGCCTATTCGCGGCTGGGTGGGAAGCTGCAGCGTTTCCAGCACTATCACGGGGAGCCGTTGAGCGGCTTCACCGGCTGGCGACCGCGGCTGCCGATCACGCAATGGGAGGTGACCAAGCGGTGACGGTCTACTTCATCGGCGCCGGCCCCGGCGCGGCCGATCTGATCACCGTCCGTGGGCAGCGGCTGCTCAGCCGGTGCCCGGTATGCCTGTACGCCGGATCGATCATGCCGGATGACCTGTTGGCGCTCTGCCCGCCCGATGCGCGAATCGTCGACACCGGCCCGCTGACCCTGGAGCAGATCGTCATTGAGATCGCGGATGCCGACTCCGCCGGCCACGACGTGGCCCGGCTGCATTCCGGCGACCCGTCGCTCTACAGCGCGCTGGCCGAGCAGTGCCGCCGACTCGATGCGCTGGACATCGGTTACGAAATCGTGCCCGGCGTACCGGCTTTCGCCGCCGCCGCCGCGGCGCTGGGCCGCGAGCTTACCGTGCCCGGTTTGGCGCAGACGGTGACGCTGACCCGAATCGCGACGTTGTCGACGCCCATGCCTGCTGGTGAAGACCTGGCCACTCTTGCGCAATCGGGGGCGACCTTGGTGTTGCACCTTGCCGCCGCGCAGATCGACGCCATCGTGCCCCGGCTGCTGGCTGGCGGCTACCGGCCTGAAACGCCGGCGGCGGTAGTGGCTTACGCCAGCTGGCCGCAACAGACGGTGCTGCGCGGCACGCTGGCCGATATCGCCGATCAGATGCACGACGCCGCGATCAGCAAGACCGCCGTCATCGTCGTCGGCGATGTGCTGGCCGCCGAGGGATTTACGGACAGCTACCTGTATTCCGCCGGACGCAGCCGGGGCGGTAGACACTGATGCGGGTGTTATTGCTCGGGGGCACCGCCGAGGCGCGGGCACTGGCCGCGCGGCTGCACCGGCACGTCGACGTCGTCAGTTCGTTGGCCGGACGCGTCCCGGACCCGGCGCTGCCGATGGGCGCTGTGCGAATCGGCGGGTTCGGCGGAGTCGACGGGCTGCGAATGTGGCTGCGCGACGAGCATATCGACGCCGTCGTCGACGCCACCCACCCTTTCGCGGCCACCATCACCGCGCATGCCGCCGAAGCCTGCGGGGAGTTGCACCTACCGTATCTGCTGCTGGCCCGCCCGGCTTGGGATCCCGCTGGCGCCATCGTGGTGACCTCCGATGTGCAGGCAGCCGAAGTCGTTGCTCGTCAACAGTTCTCACGGGTATTTCTCACCACGGGCAGATTCGGTGTCGCGGCGTTCGCCGACAGCGACGCGTGGTTTTTGATCCGCGCAGTCACCGCGCCGAACCCAGATCTTTTGCCACGTCGCCACCAGCTGGTCTTGTCTCGCGGCCCATATCGCTACGACGGGGAATGCGCCCTGCTGCGCGAGCACCGTATCGACGCATTGGTGACGAAGAACAGCGGCGGTGAGATGACCCGGGCGAAGCTGGATGCCGCGGCGACACTTGACATCCCGGTCGTGATGGTGAGTCGCCCGCCGCTGCCGCCCGGAGTGGCGACGGCAGGCAGTGTCTACGAGGCGGTCGAATGGGTTGCTAGAAATGCGCCGATGGGTAACGGCGCGGGGTGAAGACCCGATCCGTCGAGCCGACCAAGTGCCACTGCGTCTGCGAGGACCCGACAATCAGCAGGCAGCGCATGTCGACGTCGGCCGGGTCGAGCTCATCCAACCGGACCACAGTCACCCGTTCGGCGGGCCCGGACACATCCCGCCCGATCACCACCGGGGTGCCCGGGTCACGATGGGCCAGCAGAAGGTCCCGCATGGCGCCGACCTGCCAGGTCCGCGTCTTCGACGCCGGGTTGTAGATGGCCAGCACCAGGTCGGCGGCGGCCGCGGCGGCGAGGCGCTCGGCGATCACACTCCACGGCTTGAGCCGGTCTGACAGCGAGATCACCGCGTAGTCGTGACCCAGCGGTGCGCCGACCCGGCTCGCGACGGCCTGCGCGGCGGTCATCGCTGGAACCACCCGCACCTGCACTTCGGGCCACTGTTTGGCCTCCTCGAGGACGGCGGTAGCCATGGCGAACACCCCGGGATCACCAGAGGACACCACGGCGACCGCGTGTCCCTGCTCGGCCAGTGCGCAGGCCAGCCGCGCCCGGGCGGGTTCGTCGGTGTTGTCGCTGGGGTGACGACGCTGACCGTCTCGGGCCGGGATGCGCTCGAGGTAGGGCCCGTAGCCGATCAGGTCGGTGGCGGCGGCCAGCTCACGTCGGCTTTCCGGTGTCATCCAGTCGCTGTGTCCCGGGCCCAGACCGACTACCGCCACGCCGGCGCGCCGGGTCGCCTGTGGCCGGCCTCCGGGCAGCAGCGCCAGCGAAAAGTACGGCACGGTGGCGGCGTCGACGTCGGCCGCGGGCAGCACCCGCTGCGCCGCGCTGCTGGCCCGTTCCACATACAGTGCGCCGTCAAGCTCGCCGGCTGCCGAAAGCGCTTCCCGCACAGCCGGATACGAGCGTCCCAGTTTGAGTATCACGGCGGCGTCGGAGTCGCCGAGCCGGCGAGCCAATTCCTCGGGCGGCAACGTTCCCGGCAGCACCGACAGCACCTCGTCACCGGCGACCAGCGGCGTCGCGATCGCCGCTGAAGCCGCGCTGACCGACGTCACCCCCGGCACGATCACGGCGTCGAACCGATGCGTCAGCCGGGTGTGCAGATGCATGTACGAGCTGTAGAACAGCGGATCGCCCTCGGCGAGCAGTGCCACGTCACGGCCGGCGTCCAGATGCTCGGCGATGCGCTGTGTGGCTGCGGTGTAGAAGTCCTCCATCGCGCCGGCATAGCCGCCGGGATGGTCGGTTGCCTCTGTGGTGACCGGGTAGACCAGGTGCTCTTCGATCTGCCCGGGCCGCAGGTAGGGCTCGGCGATGCCGCGGGCAATGCTGCGCCCGTGCCGGGCGCTGTGGTAGGCCACCACATCGGCTTCGCCGATCACCCGGGCTGCCTTGACCGTCACCAGTTCTGGGTCGCCGGGTCCCAGCCCGACACCGAAAAGCGTTCCGCGACTGGTCATTCTGTGCTGGCCGCGATCCCGTTGACGGCCGCGGCGGCCATCGCACTGCCGCCGCGACGACCCCGTACCAGCAGATAGGACATCCCGCGCGGACGGTCGATGAGTTCTTGTTTGGACTGCGCCGAGCCGACGAAGCCGACCGGCCCGCCCAGCACCGCGGCCGGTGCCGGGTAACCCTCGTCGACCAGTTCGAGCAGGCGGAACAACGCGGTGGGCGCATTGCCGATAGCCACCACCGCACCGGCCAGCCGATCCGCCCACAGCTGGACCCCGGCCGCCGAGCGGGTGGTGTGCAGCCGGTCCGCCAGCTCTGCTGCCCGCGGATCGGCGACCAGCGAGACGATCTGGATGTCGGCGGGCAGCCGCGACACGGTGATGCCGGCTGCCACCATCGATGAATCGCAGAGCACCGGAGCGCCCCCCGCCAGGGCCGCGGCGGCGCGGGTGACAACATCGTCGGTGTAGGCGACATGCTCGGCGACGTCAATCTGGCCGCAGGTGTGGATCAGCCGGACCACCACGCGCTCGACGTCGGCCGGGAATCGGCTCAGGTCCGCTTCGGCGCGGATCGTCGCGAACGACTGCCGGTAGATCTCGGCGGCGTCGCGAAGGTAGTCGAGCACGTGCTCACCCTAAGACTTCAGTGGTTGGTATCCGTCCCGGGTAGCGACCAGCACCTCACCGGCCAGCGGGCTGCCGCAGGCGCGTTCGCATCCGACAAAGTGTCGGTGCACACCGGTGCCGGTGTGCACCGATTGCGCGGCGTCGGCGCGCACGTCGGCGATCGAGCGCGCACAGCCCGGGCTGCCGACACAGGCGCTGACCGCCAGCCAGGGTGAGTTCTCATCGAAGACCAGACCCAGCGGGGCCAGCACGCGTAGCGCCGTATCGGCGACGCCGTCGTTCAGGTCACACACCAGCACCGACCGCCACGGCGTGATGACCACCGGCGCCTCGATCGCGGCCAGGCACTCCGCGACGCGTGTCGACAGCACACCCAGCGGCACCGCGGCACCCAACGCGATCCGGCCGTCGTCCTGCTCGATCCAGCCCACCGGCGGCCGGCTGACCGGCGGAAAGCTGCCGCCCAGTTCGGCGCCGGGCCAGAGCCCGGCGGCATCGACTAATTCACTTACCCGCCAAGCATTTTCGCGTGTCGCGACGAACCGCACCGCGACGCCGACCAAGGTCTCGACCACCTCGCGTGCCGTCAGCCGGACACCGGTGTCGCGCCCGGCTAGCAGCAAGACGGTGTGGTCGTCGACCGCGTGCACACCGGCGTCGGCGCCCAGACCCGACACGTCGTCGCGACCGTCGTCGAGACTGAACCAAAACCTGCCGCCCAGCTTCGTCAGCGCGGGCTCGTCCTGGATCGCCGCGTCCAGGTCGGCGACCCAGCCGCGCAGGTCGATCCGGCCGCCGGCCCGACCGGACAACGGGGACGCGACGATGTTGCGGACCCGCTCATGCGTTGCCGACGGCAACAGTCCGGCCGCAGCGATCGCGTCGGCAACCGCCGCCACATCGGTGATCGCGCGGATCTGCAGATTGCCGCGCGCGGTCAGCTCCAGCGTTCCGGATCCCAGGCGATCCGACGTGTCGGCCAGGGCCGCTAGCTGGGCCGCAGTGAGGACGCCGCCGGGCAACCGGATGCGGGCCAGCGCGCCGTCGGCGGCCTGGTGCACCTGTAGTGCACCCGGGCAGGCGTCGTCGGAGCGTGCCCTGACCATCCGTTCACGGTACGGGTCTTTCCGCCGCAAAGAAGAACGTCTCGACTTCGGCTAACGTGATTTAAGTATGAACGGCGGTCTTGGTAAGTGGTCGATGGTCTGCGCCGTCGCGCTGTCCGCCGCCGCGCTGCTTTCCGAAGCGCCAGCGTCAGCAGACCCAACCGACGATGCGTTCGTTGCGGCCCTTGCCAAGGAGGGGATCGTCATCACTGATCGCAATGCCACGATTGCCATGGCCCATACGGTGTGCGCCGGACTCGATAAAACCAACAAGTCAGCCCTTCTGGCGATGAAGCTGATGAGGGACACCGATCTCCCGCTGAAACAATCCAGCTACTTCATCGGCGTTTCTATCTCTGCCTACTGCCCGCAGTACATCGGGCTAACCGACAATTCGGCGAACTGGCTCTACCCAGGGCCCGTTTATGTGAAGTAAAGACCAGCGAGCGTTGCCTAGCCAGGTGATGTGCGAGCATGCCACGGTCCACTCCGACAGACCTTGTCGTAGGCATCGATAAGCCGAGGCCGTCGGCGTAACGTGCTGGCCAGCGAGAGAGGGCCGGGTGGTTGCCATGACGGACAAGCGATCACTGAAGGTCGCGATAATCGGCGCCGGGATGTCGGGCATCTGCATGGCGGTCAAGCTGCAAGACGCCGGCATCGACTCGTTCACCATCTTCGAGAAGGCCGACGATGTCGGAGGTACCTGGCGGGACAACACCTACCCCGGTCTTACTTGCGATATCCCATCGCGTTATTACGCCTACTCGTTCCGGCCCAACCCGGACTGGTCGCATCTGCTGCCCCCGGGTCCTGAGATACAGGCGTATTTCCGACAGGTGGCCGACGAACGGGGCATTCGCCGCCATATCCGATTCAGCGCCACCGTCACTAAGGCTGAATACGACGATGGGCATTGGCGGCTCACCACCGCCGACGGTGAGGAAACGTTCGACGTGCTGGTCACCGCGACCGGATTCCTACGAGTACCACGTTTTCCGCAGATCACCGGGCGTGACACATTCGCCGGTCCTGCTTTCCATTCGTCGCGTTGGGATCACTCGGTGTCGTTGCCGGACAAGCGGATTGGTGTGATCGGTACTGGCTCAACCGGTGTGCAGATCACCGCTGAGCTGGGCGGTAAAGTGCGCCAGTTGAAAGTCTTTCAGCGCACCGCGCAGTGGATCGCCCCGATGCCCAACCTGCGCTACTCGCCGCTGACCCGGGCAGCCTTGCGCCGCTCGCCGAGGCTGAACAGGCTGCCGTACCGCTTCTGGGGTTGGTATGTCAAGTTGACGTTCGGTCGCGCGCCGATCCGCCCAGGCTTCCCGCGCGATCTGGCCACATTCCTGTGTCGATGGAACCTGCGGCTCTCGGTACGTGACCCGCAGTTGCGCGCCAAGCTCACCCCGAAGGATCTGCCGATGTGCAAGCGGTTGATTTTCGCGGGTCACTTCTACCGTTCCGTCCGGCAGCCTGGCGTCGAGGTGATCACTGAGGGGATCGATCACATCGAGCCCCGCGGCATCGTGACCGCTAACGGCACCCTGCATGAACTGGACGTCCTGGTGTACGCCACCGGGTTTGACGCGCGAGCCTATGTGCGCCCACTGGAGGTGATTGGAGAGGGCGGCCTCACCTTGGACGAGGCCTGGGCCGACGGCCCGACGGCGTATCGGTCGGTGGCGGTGCCGGGATTCCCCAACCTCTTCATGCTGATGGGTCCGCATTCGCCGATCGGAAATCAATCCCTGGTGCCGGTTGCCGAGGACCAGGCTGATTATGCGATGTGGTGGATCAAGCAGCTTCGTGACGGTGCCTTACGGGCCGCCGCGCCGACCGAAGCAGCAACCAAGGAATACAACGAGAGCATGAAAGACGCAATGCCGCAGACGATCTGGGTCACCGGCTGCAGCAGCTGGTATCTCGGCAAGGATGGTCTGCCCGAGCTGTTCCCCTGGACACCGGAGACTCATCGCCAGCTCTTAAACAAACCCGTGCTTGCCGACTTCGACGTGCGCACCGATTGAGGATCAGGACGTTCCGGTGCGCCGGGCATAGGCCGTGCGCTTGTCGACCTCGACGTCGCTCGTGAAAACGCGGCCCTTACCCGATGCGCGTGCCATCGCCTCCGCCACACGGCGCGGCATGAAACGCTGGGTGGCCACGGCCACGCCGAGCGAACGAGGAACGAACACGCGTGCCTTCGGTTTGGCGATCACGCCGGCGATTGCCCGCGCGACGTCGTCCGGCTCGGCATTCTTGAAGCCCCTCGCGTGCCCGACGCCGGCAATCATCTCGGTATTGGTCAGCGTCGGCAGAATAGCCGAGAACTGGACACCACTGCCACGGTTTTCCATCCGAACGGTGTCGGTGTAGCCGAGCACGGCATGCTTTGTGGCGCAATAGGTTGCGATGCCTTCGACCGGCTGCACGCTACCCACTGACGCGATGTTGATGATATGACCTTGGCCGCGGGGCAGCATCCGTTTGGCGGCCAGCCTGGTGCCCAGGATCACGCCGTAAATGTTGACCTCAAGCAGCCGCTGGGTGGTGGTGTCGGCCTCGTCAACCGCGCTGCCGACCGCGATCACGCCGGCGTTGTTCACCAACACATCGACGGGCCCCAGCCGGTCTTCGACAGTGTCGAGAAAATCGGTGAAGGATCGCCGATCCGTCACGTCCAATCGGCGGCCAACCTTGAGGTCCAACTGGCTGCCCGCCTCCCTGACGGCCGATCTGTCGATATCGCCGATCGCGACCTTGGCGCCCAAACCATGCAGAAGCGTGGCGGTAGCCAGCCCGATCCCGCGCGCCCCACCGGTGATAGCAATGACCTTCTCTGCAACAGACACGCGCTTCATCGCTCAGTGCTCCTTTTGGTCCGGTTAAAGCGTAGGCGTCCGACGACCCCGAAGCGGTGCCGAGGCTGAGCACCAAGTTCCGTTGCGGTACGAATGACAGGTGGCCGAGCCGACCATCTTGCTGGTGTCCACCTCCGACACCGACCTGATCACCGCCCGCGCCAGCGGCGCCAACTACCGGTGGGCCAATCCCGCGCGGCTACTGCCCGGCGAGCTCACCGAGCTGACGGACGGCGTCGACATGGCCGTGGTCCGCATCCTGGGCGGCTACCGCGCCTGGCAGGACGGCATCGACACGGTGCTGGTCAGCGGTATCCCCGCTGTCGTGGTCAGCGGCGAACAAGCGCCCGATGCCGACCTGACCGAACGGTCGACCGTGCCTGCGGGCGTTGCGCTACAAGCGCATATCTATCTGGCTCAGGGGGGTGTGTCCAACCTGCGCCAGTTGCACGCCTTCCTGTCGGACACCGTGCTGATGACCGGTTTCGGGTTCACCGAGCCGGTCAGTACTCCCACCTGGGGTGTGCTGGAGTGGGGGTACGCCGAAGGTAGCGGCCCGACCATTGGGGTGCTGTACTACCGAGCGCAGCACCTGGCCGGCAACACCGGCTACGTCGAAGCCCTGTGTCAGGCGATCGAAGCTGCCGGCGGGCGGCCGCTGCCGCTGTACTGCGCGTCGCTGCGGACCGCCGAACCGGACATGCTGCACACGCTCGGGCAGGCCGACGCGATGGTGGTCACCGTACTGGCCGCCGGCGGCCTGACACCCGCTGCGGTGGCGGCTGGAGGTGTCGATGACAGCTGGAACGTCGAACACCTCGCCGCGCTGGACATCCCGATCCTGCAGGGGCTGTGCCTGACCAGTTCCCGCTCGCAGTGGTGCGACAACGACGACGGGCTCAGCCCACTCGACGTCACCAGCCAGGTTGCGGTTCCCGAGTTCGACGGACGCATCATCACGGTTCCCTTCTCGTTCAAGGAGATTGACGACGAGGGGCTGATCTCCTACGTCGCGGATCCGGAGCGCTGCGCGCGGGTCGCCGGCCTGGCGGTCGCCCATGCCCGGCTGCGGCACGTCGCAGCTGTCGACAAGCGGGTGGCCGTGGTGTTCTCTGCCTACCCGACCAAGCACTCCCGGATCGGCAACGCGGTCGGCTTGGACACCCCGGCCAGCGCGGTGGCGGTGCTGAGGGCGATGCGCGAGCGTGGCTATCAGGTGGGCGAGTTACCCGGCGTCGAATCCGCCGATGGCGATGCGCTGATCCACGCGCTGATCGAACGCGGTGGACAGGATCCCGAGTGGCTCACCGACGGTCAGTTGGCCGGCAACCCGATCCGGGTGTCCGCCAACTACTATCGGGCATGGTTCGCCACCCTGCCCGCCGAGTTGGCCGACGCCGTGCAGGCGCATTGGGGACCTCCGCCGGGCGAGCTTTTCGTCGACCGTTCCAACGATCCGGACGGCGAAATCATCATCGCCGCAATGCAAGCCGAAAACTTGGTGCTGATGGTGCAGCCGCCGCGGGGCTTCGGGGAGAACCCGGTCGCGATCTACCACGACCCGGATCTGCCGCCCAGCCACCACTACCTGGCCACCTACCAGTGGCTGGGGCGTGGATTCAGCAACAGCTTTGATGCCGATGCCGTCGTGCATCTCGGCAAGCACGGCAACCTCGAATGGCTGCCCGGCAAAACGCTGGGCATGTCGGCGGCCTGCGGGTCCGATGCCGCCTTGGGCGATCTGCCGCTGATCTATCCGTTTTTGGTCAACGACCCAGGCGAGGGCACCCAAGCCAAGCGGCGCGCCCACGCCGTGCTCGTCGACCACCTGATCCCGCCGATGGCACGTGCCGAAACTTACGGGGACATCGCTCGTTTGGAGCAACTGCTCGACGAACACGCCAGCGTCGCCGCGCTCGACCCCGGCAAGCTGCCCGCCATCCGGCAGCAGATCTGGACGCTGATCCGGGCGGCCAAGATGGACCACGATCTGGGACTTGCCGAGCGGCCGGAAGACGATTCGTTCGACGACATGCTGCTACACGTCGACGGATGGTTGTGCGAAATCAAGGACGTTCAGATCCGCGACGGCCTGCACATCCTCGCCGAGGTCCCACAAGGCGAGCAGGAACTGAACCTGGTGCTGGCGGTGCTGCGCGCCCGCCAACTCTTCGGCGGCGACCAGTCGGTGCCCGGTTTGCGCCAGGCACTTGGCCTGGCCGAGGACGGCACCGACGAGCGGCAATCGGTCGACGCGGCCGAAGACCAGGCGCGTCAGCTGGTCGCGGCGCTGCAGGCGAGCGGTTGGGACCCGGCCGCCGCCGTGCGTCTCAGCGACGATCCCGCGGTCACCTCGGTATTGCGATTCGCCGCCACCGAGGTGGTGCCCCGGCTGGCCGGCACAGCAGGGGAGATCGACCAAATACTGCGGGCATTGGACGGCCGTTTCATCGCCGCCGGACCATCGGGCTCCCCGCTGCGCGGGTTGGTCAATGTGCTGCCCACCGGACGCAACTTCTATTCCGTCGACCCGAAAGCGGTGCCGTCGCGGCTGGCCTGGGAAACCGGTGTGGCCATGGCGGATTCACTGCTGGCCCGCTACCGCGACGACTACGGAACCTGGCCGCAGTCAGTCGGCCTGTCGGTGTGGGGCACCTCGGCGATGCGCACATCCGGTGACGACATCGCCGAAGTCCTTGCGCTGCTGGGTGTTCGACCCGTCTGGGACGATGCCTCGCGACGTGTCGTCGACCTGGCGCCGATCCCGCTGACCGAGCTGGGTCGGCCCCGCATCGACGTCACAGTGCGCATCTCCGGATTTTTCCGTGACGCGTTCCCGCACGTGGTGACGATGCTCGACGACGCGGTGCGGTTGGTCGCCGACCTCGACGAGTCGGCCGACGACAATTACGTGCGCGCGCACGCCCAAACAGACCTCGCGCAGCACGGCGACCAACGTCGAGCCACCACAAGGATTTTCGGATCGAAGCCGGGCACCTACGGCGCCGGGCTGCTGCAGCTGATCGACAGCCGCAATTGGCGCGACGACGCCGACCTGGCGCAGGTGTACACCGCCTGGGGCGGCTTCGCCTACGGGCGCGGCCTTGATGGCCGGGCCGCCACCGACGACATGAACCGGCAGTACCGGCGCATCGCGGTCGCCGCCAAAAACACCGATACCCGTGAGCACGACATCGCCGACTCCGACGACTACTTCCAATACCACGGCGGCATGGTGGCCACCGTGCGGGCGCTGACCGGACAGGCACCCGCCGCCTATATCGGCGACAACACGCGCCCCGACGCAGTCCGCACGCGCACGTTGTCCGAGGAGACCACCCGAGTCTTTCGTGCCCGTGTCGTCAACCCGCGCTGGATGACCGCGATGCGTCGGCACGGCTACAAGGGCGCATTCGAGATGGCCGCCACCGTCGACTACCTGTTCGGCTACGACGCCACCGCGGGGGTGATGGCTGACTGGATGTACGAGCAGCTCACCGAGTCCTATGTGCTGGATCTCGAGAACCGCAAGTTCATGACCGAGTCCAACCCGTGGGCGCTGCATGGGATGGCCGAACGGTTGCTGGAGGCCGTCAGCCGCGGGATGTGGGCCGACCCGCAACCGGCCACGCTCGACGCGCTGCGCCGGGTGCTGCTGGAAACCGAAGGCGACCTCGAAGGCCGTTAGACGACTCAGACGAAGTCTGAGCCACCGTCCACGTTCACGGTTGCGCCGGTGACGTAGCCGTTGCGGCGGGACGCCAGGTACGCGGTAAGCGACGCGACCTCTTCGGGGAGTCCGGCGCGGCCCAGGTCGCAGGGCTGGTGAAAGTTGTTGTCGATCCATGTCATAACGTCACGTGGGTCGGTGGCGTCCAAGCCGTCCGCGGCGAGGATATCTTTGAGGTTCTCGGTGAAGCTGGCGGTCACGATGGTGCCTGGGCAGACGCAGTTAACCAGAATGTCGTCCTTGGCCAGGCTCTTGGACAAATTCTTGGTGACGCTGGCCAGCGCCGCCTTTGATGCCGTATAAGCGACAATGCGTGGGCTCTGCCGCTGAATAGAGTGCGCCGACAGCGTCACAATGCGGGCCCAGTCCGCAGACCGCAGCAGGGGCAAGGCGGCGCGGATCGACCGCACCGCCGACATCGTCCCGAGCGCAAACGTGGCGTCCCACTGGCCGTCGTCCATCTGCTCGAAATAACCGTCGCCCGGTCCAATGGTGTGGACCAGGCAATTGAGTTGTCCCCAACGCTCGGCGACCGCGGCAAAGCCGGCAGCGATCGACTCGGCGTCCGCCATGTCCACGCTGATCCCCACGGCGTCCGGCGCCCCGGCTTCGCGCAGCGACGTGACAGCGGCGTCGCGCGCTTCTTGGCCTCGCGCCATCACCGCCACGCTGGCCCCTTCGGCCGCAAGGGTTTCCGCGATGGCCAGTCCCATCCCTTTGCTGCCGCCCGTGACCACAGCTGTCGATCCGGCGAAGCCCAGATCCATGGTTATCTCCCTTAGTCGGTTGGAGTCACACGCCCAGTCCGCGCAGGACGAAATGCAGAATGCGTTGCCGAAGCTCGTCGCGGTCACATTCGCCCGTCGTCCATTGCCGGTCGATGCCGACCCACACCACGCCATGGATGAATTGGGCGCCGGTGACCGGCTCGACGTCGCGAAACACTCCGCTGCGCAGTCCGCGCTGCAGCGCCTCGATGAGCGGTGTGAGCATCTCTGCGTATGCGGGCTGAATCAGGCCGGGGGAGGTGAAGGTCTGCGACTGAGCCTCCAGCGACAGCCGCCGCAGATCGGATCCGATGTTCTCGTCGAATGCCAAATCGAGGCGTCCGTCGATCCACGCCGTTACCGCTTCGATCTCCGTTGTGGCAGCGGCCATTCGGCGTCGGAGTCGTCGCTTCTCGACGCGCGCGGTCTCCAGAAACACGGCGGCAACCAGTTCGTCCTTGGATTCGAAATGCCGATAGAACGCCCGGGTGCTCAATCCCGCTCGTCCCAGGACCCCGGCAATGCTGAGCCCGCGAACACCCCGCTCTCGCAGCGTTGTTGACGCGGCGGCCAGAATCTCGCGGCGCACAGCGGGATCAGGACCCAGCTTGTCGCGTCGCCGCGCGCGAGGAGCGCTCGCGTCGTCAGCCAGTTGCGTCATAGCGGGCCAGGTAATCAGCGAATCGCTCACGAACGCTGTCGGGTGTCAGGCCGTAGTCGGCCAGGTCATAGTCGTGTGCACCGCGCGACCCCGGTTGATGCGTCTCGGCCCACTGGTTGACGGACGCGGATGTCGCGTCGGTGAAGCTCAAACCCAGACGCTCGTAGCTGGTTTGCAGAGTGCCGACGGGATCGCTTTGCAGATCGGCGAACGAGACGTCGGCGAACCGGTCGTCGCCCGTCCGGCTGCGGAAATCCATTGCCCGCCGGACACCTTCAACCCAGCAGTCTACTTGCTCAGCGCCAAGTTCCTTAGCGTCGTTGCGGTCGCTGCTCCAGCTGCGCACGTACTGGATGAGGCTGCACACCGAGCCCATCACCTTAGCCGGATCGCGATGACTCCAAAGGAATTTGGCGTTCGGGTAGGCCTCGACAAGCGCGTCGAGGGCGAACATGTGCACAGGGGTCTTGAGGTGCCATAACACCGGTGGGCAATGCCACTGCAACAGCCTGAGCACCCGACGGTGAAACGTGTAGGTCTCGCGCATATCGCAGTCCATCACCCACGCCAGATACCCGGGCGCGCGCACGGCACCGTCGAAGTGGAAGGTACGGAAACTCATTCCCATCAGGTCTTGGCATTCGGTCGGGGCCGTTGCCTCGGAGTTATACATCGTCTTCATCAGCGGGAACATGTCGTCGAGCATCTTCAGCCCGGCCTCGGCCTGCGCGATGCGTGGATCGGTTTCTTGGGTGGCGCTCTCCGGCGGTGGGGTGGGCGCCTGGGATTCCCACATCCGCAGGGATCGGAATTGCGGATCTGCCGCCACCAGTTGGCTCACCGCCGTGGTGCCGGTGCGGGGTAACCCGATCACGAAGACGGGACCGCCGATCACCTGATCGTCGATCTCGGGGTGCTGACGGTAGGTGTCCTCAACCTTGAGGCGCTGAATCAGGGCGTTACTGACGGTGGCATGCTGGATGACGCGGCCCAAGTCGTTGAGGTCTGCCTCGGTATTCAGCGCTTCAGCGATACGTTCGAGTCCCTCGCGATAGTAGGACGAACCGAAATCCTCGAGACCCGTTGCGGCGCAGGCGCCGGCCTCCAATTCGTCGGCATCGAACATCAGTGTCCGAACCTCTCGCGCACGGCGCGGCGTCGTGCCGCAAGGACGGACGACCGCTCTTCGGGAGTGACTCTGGTGGTGTCCGAAGGCAACTCCGAGGCGAGTTGCTCGAACGGCACGATTCGGGTGGTCGGTGTCGGCGCGGTCTTGGTGCGCACGCAGCGCAGGATGATCGGACCGTTGCTATGGCCGGCGGTGTCGAGCCAGTTCGCGACCCCAGGGTCACCCTCGCACAGCACAACTCGCACCAGGCCGTCGGAATCCACCGCTACTTGATGAGCGTTCAGGCTGGATTGATGACGCCCATAGTGAATGGTTTCCCACCACGGGTTGCCGATGGAGAAACTCCAGTAGATTCCTTCGGGTGGTTCAACTTCGACGATGAGGGCCTCGTCGGGGCGCAGCTCCCACCGACCGATCACCGGCCTGTTCTCCGCGGCCGCGCCCATGTCAGTGCGGTCGATCGGTGGCAGGAAACCGTTTAGCGGCGCCGCGGCCCCGAATTTCAAAAAGAATGCCAGGTTGTCGTGGACGAAGTCGCCGAGGGCGACGAGTTGACGCGACACCGCCACCTCCCGATCCACCGAGCCGCCGTCGGCTGCCACCGCGTCGCCGAGTCGTTCGATGCGCAGCGACGAAGCCACCTCGGTGTCCCAGTCGTAGAAGAAGTGCCGCACCGTCAGCGTGGGATGGTCGCCGTCAATCCGCATCCAATTTCCAGCTCGCTCCTCGGCCGACAACACCACCTCGAAGTTCCCGTCGGCATCCACCTCGAGTTCGTCGACGAGTTCGTTGGCCGTCGCCACGATTCCGTTCATCGTCTGCAGCCCGACGTAGCGGGCGGTCCCTCGATTGCCGAACAGTCGATAACTCTCCCCGCCGCGCAGCACGGCTCGGGTGTAAATGCAGTCCGGGCATTCCATTCCCCAGGTCACAAGGTCGTCGGTACTGGTCGGTTGGACGCACAGGATCGGATCGGGATCAAACCGCAACACCTCGTCGATACCCGCGGCGAGCAGCACGAGCAGATGCCGCATGCCCGCGGCGAGATCGACCCGATTTTGGCTCGCCGGATCGGATTCCACGACCTCCGCTGCCCCGCGGAGCCGGTCCAACAGATACGACCACGCCCGCGGCAACTCGAGGGTGTCCCCGTTGCCGGACAGGGCCGCCTCGGCGATCGAAAACGGCAACCACGCCATCGGCCGCGCCGGATCGCTCACATTTCCCTCGCTTCGATGAGTCCTTAAGTGAAAACAATATATTCATTTAAGGACTGAGGATGTCAACGTCGAGTTTGCTCACCGGGGTAGGGTTGCGCTGTGTCACCGACTTTTGCCGACGTCGCCAAGGCGCAGTACGTCCTGCTGACGACTTTCACGAAGGACGGCCGGCCCAAGCCGACTCCGGTCTGGGCCGCTTCCGACGGTGACCGGCTGCTGGTCATCAGCGAGGAGAAGGCGTGGAAGGTCAAGCGGATCCGCAACACCCCGCGGGTGACGCTGGCCGTCTGCGATATCCGCGGCCGCGCGAAGGGCGAGGCGATCGAGGCGACCGCGGCCATCCTCCACAAATCACAGACCGGTGCGGTCTATGACGCCATCGGCCGGGAGTACGGCCTGATCGGTCGGGTGTTCAATCTGTTCAGCAAGCTGCGCGGCGGCATGCAGAACAACGTCGGCCTGGAACTGCGCTTGGCCGGGTAGCGGCGCATCGCTTGACTTACGTCAAGGGCGCGCGCCACGGTGTCGTGCGCGTCTTGATGTGCCATGAATATGCGGGAGCGATGGCGTAGCCGCAGGCGGCCACGCACAGCAGCATCCATGTGACTGCGGCCGGAAAGCCCGTTATCACGCGTGAAGCTACAACAGAGCTAAGACAACCCAAGTCGATGGTGATGGCGGCGAGATAGATGTTGGCGGTGACGGTGGAGCGTGGGTCGCGGCGCACCACCCACAGCAGTCTCAAGATGGGGATTAATAGATAACTTGCGCTGGTGCATAGCGCCAGCCAATAAAGAGTCATCCACCCCGTTTCTGGAGCCCGGAAAAGATCCGGCCAATGCTTCCCTGGTGTGGCAACGATGAATAGCCCGATCAGCAGCGGCAGCGCGATCGCGATAGGGGCCTCCAGGCGGCGGCGCAAGAACCGTTCCGGGTCATCAAGATTGGTTCGCTTCGCCAGCGTCTGGGCGAGTGTGACGAGCCCGGCCAGATAGGCCAGGTGGCCCAGCAGGTCCTCGATATTCCACAGCCCGGTGAGATCGTGTAAGGGTGCGGACAATGTCAGGGACAGCGCGGGATTCATCAGGAGGAGGCAGGCGAACATTGACGCCGCGGTGATGCTGCTACCCAGCTCCCACCGACAATTCCATGCGTCACGCCGCACCCATACGCAGTAGCCAGTGATTATGACGGCGGCTATGGTGGCGGCGGCGATCATCTTGATGCAAACCGTTTAAAGGGCCGGCACGTCGGTACGCGGATCGGCATTCCGGAGCTTGGTGGGGCCGGTCGCCACCTCCGTGTGAGTTGTGCTCCGTCCAAAATTGGGCTCCGAGCCTACAAAGTCACTCACCGCCTCAGCGGCAACCAGGTTAAAACTCGGGATCGAGCGCCGCGACCAGCTCATCCACCTAGTCAACGGGGCGCGGTCACCGACCTCGAGCAACGGCTAGCCGCCGCGCAGGTGTTCGCCGAAGAACGTGAAGACGCGCGCCCACGCGTCCTCGGTGGCGGCCTGGTTGTAGCCGAATCCGGCAATGCGGATTAGTGGCTGGGCGGGAAGCTTGTTGGCGAAGCCGTGGCCGGCACCCGGGTAGACCTTGACGTCGTTGGTGACGCCTTTGTGGTCGAGAACTTGCTCGAGTTTTTTTGCCGCCCCGATGCCCATGGGGTCACGGCCGCCGAAGCTGGCCACGATCGGGCATGCGCCGTCCAGCGTTTCGCTGAGCTCGCGCGGCAGCGGAGTACCGTAGAACGGTGCCGAGGCACTAAAGCCCTTGGGCGACATGACTAATGCGAACTGGCCGCCCATGCAGAACCCCGCGATGCCGACCCGACCGGTGCATTCCGGCAGGGCCTGCAGGTGGTCGCGGGCGGCCAGCACGTCATCGAGCGCGCGCCCCCGCTTGGTCAGGACATCACGCATGACTTTGGTGACGCATCGCGCCCAGCCGCCCCGCGCGAACAGGTTCGGCGTCAGCGCAACGTATCCCGCCCGGGCGATATGGGCGTTGGTCGACTCTTTGTCCGGGCCGTAACCGATCGCGTCGTGAATTATCACCACACCCGGCCAGGGGCCTTGGCCCTCGGGAATATCGAGCAGCGCATCGATGGGGCCGGCCGGGGTATCGATCTCGATTGTCGTCACTTCAGCCATCTAACCGTGCTGCGGCGACTCGCGGAACTTGAGCGGGCGCCCACGACGTTGCCATCTCATGGTGTCGCGACTGTTTCTGGTCTACGTCGTCGTCGAGCTCGCGGTGGTGGTGGCGCTGGCGGCGACGATCGGGCTGGGCTGGACTCTCTTGCTGTTGCTGGCCGCGTTTGTCGCCGGAATGGCGTTGGCGGGTTCGCAACTCAAGCGCCAGCTCACGCGGTTGCGATCCGGGCTGACTACGGGGCAGTCACGGTTGGCCACCGACGGCGCGCTGGTCGCGCTGGGCACGGTGCTCGTTGTGGTTCCCGGGCTGGTCAGCACTGCCGTCGGGATGTTGCTGCTGTTTCCGCCGACCCGGGCCGCCGCCCGCCCGGCGCTGACGGCGATGGCCCTTCGCGGCATCGGCCGACGTGCGCCGCTGATCACCGTCACCACGGCCGGCGCGGATCGATACGGGTCGGCGTCCCGACCCCGGCCGGATTACATCGACGGCGAGGTCTTAGACGTCACTGACGTCACGGAGGTCGACCCGCCGGCCCTGCCGCCGCGGTCTGATTGCCCGGCTCCTCCTCGGCCCGATGCACGGCCCGCATCGTCGCCGGGCGGGCCCGAGTAGATCCATCCCCGCCCCGTAGGTTTGCTGCGTGCCTCAGGTGCCCACGACGCTGTTGGTCAACGGCCGGGTTCACAGCCCGACCCATCCCGACGCGACCGCGATGGCGGTCCGCGACGGTGTCGTGGTGTGGCTGGGCAGCGACGACGTTGGTCGAGGCCAGTTCCAGGGTGCCGAGCTGGTCGATCTCGACGGTGGCTTCGTCGCGCCTGGCTTTGTCGACAGCCACATCCACCTCGCCGCCACGGGCCTGACGCTGACCGGGCTCGATTTGCGGGCCTCGACGTCGCGTCGGCATTGCCTGCGGCTGATCGGCGACTATGCGGCCGCCCACCCTGGCCAGCCGGTCTGGGGTCACGGCTGGGACGAATCCGCATGGCCGGAGAATGCCGCGCCGAGCACCGCGGACCTAGACGCGGTGTTGGGTGGCCGGCCCGCCTATCTGGCCCGGGTCGATGTGCACTCGGCGCTGGCCTCGACCGGTCTGCGCGAGCGGGTGCCGGGACTCGCGTCGGCGACCGGATTCGCCGAACAGCAACCCGTGGTCGGCGACGCCCATCACCTGGTCCGCGCCGCCGCGCGCGACCTATTGACAGATGCCCAGGGCGCCGCAGCGCGTATGGCCGCACTGGACGCCGCCGCCGCCAGCGGGATCGTCGCGGTACACGAATGCGCCGGCCCCGAAATCGGCGGGCTCGACGACTGGCGGCAACTGTGTGCCGTCAACCACGGCGTCCAGGTGACCGGGTACTGGGGTGAGGCGGTGACCAGCCCCGCGCAGGCACGCGCGCTCGTCGAGGACACCGGTGCAGCCGGGCTGGCCGGTGACCTCTTCGTCGACGGCGCCCTGGGCTCACGCACCGCCTGGCTGCATGAGCCTTATGCCGATGCCCCGCACCGGGTCGGGACCTGCTACGTGGATCCCGACGTCGTCACCGCGCATGTAAAGGCGTGTACCGAGGCCGGCGTGACGGCGGGTTTCCACGTCATCGGCGACGCCGCGGTCTCGGCTGTCGTCGCCGCTTTTGAGCGCGTCGTCGAAGACCTCGGCGTGGTCGCGGTGGCCCGCTGCGGGCACCGCTTGGAGCACCTGGAGATGGTCAACGCAGATCAGGCAGCCAAGCTGGGGGCGTGGGGTGTCATGGCCAGCATGCAGCCCAATTTCGACGCACTCTGGGGCGGCCAGGATGGCATGTACGCCCGTCGTCTGGGAGTCGACCGAGCAGGGGCTCTCAACCCGTTTGCGCTGTTAGCATCCCAAGGCGTGGCCCTCGCGTTCGGATCCGACGCCCCGGTGACCGGCCTCGACCCCTGGGCGACCGTCCGCGCAGCCGCCAACCACCACATGCCGGGCAGCTCGGTCTCGGTGCGAGCGGCCTTCGCCGCGGCGACCCGCGGTGGCTGGCGGGCCGGCGGTGTGAAGGACGGGCTGATGGGCACCCTGGTGCCCGGCGCGCCGGCGTCCTACGCCGTCTGGGACGTCGCCGACCTCAGCGAGCTCGAAGCCAGCGCGCCAAGTGACGCCGTCCGGCGGTGGTCTACCGATCCGCGGTCGAGGGTGCCGGGACTGCCGCGTCTGGGCCCGACCGACACGTTGCCCCGTTGTCGGCAAACCGTGCACAGGGGCGCAGTCATCCATGGCTAGGGGCATCAGGCGGTTCGACCGCTGGATGCGGCCCGGGGAGGACACCGAGGTCATCCCCGTGGTCGATGACGACGCCACCGGCGAAATCCCCGTGCAAGACGATGACGACCACGATCAAGACGATCAGGACGATCAGGACGCCGAGCTCGAAACCGACCTCGAGCCGCAGGACGCCGACACCGACCGCGAGCCAGACCACGGCGATGATCGGCTTGCGAGGTTCGGCAACCGCGCCCGTGAAGTCGGGACCTATGTAGGGCAGCGACTGATCCAGCTCAGCGCGGCGCTGCTGGTCTGGCTCGGCAACGAGCTGCGAAAGCGGCTACCGCAGTTGGGCAGGGCCTTGCGGCCGCGCCTGACGCGCCTCGGCGCGGCAAGCATTGCCGGTTTGCTGCTCTGTTCGAGCTATCCAGGGTTCAACTGGTGGTGGGCCGCCGTCATCGCGTTCGCGGTGCTGGCGTGGGTGCTGACCCGCCCGGCCACCACACCGCTGGGCGGCTTCGGCTACGGCTTCCTGTTCGGCTTGGCGTTCTACCTGCCGTTGATCCACTGGGTCAGCATCCTGGTGGGCGTCGCACCCCTGCTGGCACTGGTGCTGGTATGCGCGCTGTTTCCGGGGATTTTCGGTCTGCTCGCCGTCGTGGTGCGGCAGCTTCCCGGCTGGCCGATCTGGTTCGCGGTGTTGTGGGCGGCCCAGGAATGGTTGAAGTGCACGGTCCCATTCGGCGGATTCCCCTGGGGCGTGGTGGCCGCCGGCCAGACCGATGGCCCATTTCTGCCGTTGGTCCGGCTGGGCAGCGTTCCGCTGCTGTCGTTGGGGATCGTGTTGGTCGGTTGCAGCGCCACCGCGATCGCATTGGAGATCGCGTCGTGGCTGCTGGCGTCCCGCCAGCCGCAAACGGTTGACCGGCCGCCAGCGGTGGTGCTGCCGGCGATCTGCATCTGCCTGGTGTTTTTCGCGACCGCGGCCATCTGGCCGCAAGTACGCCATTCCGGCACCGGATCGGGGAACGAACCCGTCGTCACCGCCGCAGTGGTCCAGGGCAACGTGCCCCGGCTCGGCCTGGAGTTCAACGCGCAACGTCTTGCGGTGCTGGGCAACGACGTCGGGGAGACCCGCCACCTGGCCGACGACGTGCATGCCGGGCGTGCGCCCCAACCCGACTTCGTCGTCTGGCCCGAGGACGCCTCGGAATTCGATCCGCTGACCAACCCGGACGCGGCGCAGCAGATCTCGGTGGCCGTTGAGGCGATCGGCGCGCCGATTCTGGTCGGTACGGTGCTCGACGTCGCGGGCCGGGCGCCGGACGCCCCGGCGCAGACCAACACGGTGATCGTCTGGAATCCGAAGACGGGACCAGGCGACCGCCACGACAAGCGGATCGTGCAGCCGTTCGGGGAATACCTGCCCTGGCGTGGTTTCTTCCGCCATCTGTCCGGGCTCGCCGACTTGGCGGGCTATATCGTCCCGGGCAACGGCACAGGGGTGTTGCATGCCGCGGGGGTTCCGGTTGGGGTCGCAACCTGCTGGGAAGTGATATTCGACCGCGCGTTGCGAGACTCGGTCCGCAACGGCGCTGAGGTGCTCGTGGCGCCCGCCAACAACGCCAACTTCAACCAGACCATGAGTGAGCAGCAGCTGGCCTTCTCGAAGGTTCGCGCGGTGGAGCTCGACCGCTACACCGTCGTGGCCAGCAACGTAGGAATCTCCGCCCTGGTCACGCCCGATGGCCGCGAGCTGGGCCGGACGAGGTTCTTCGAGCCGGCCTACCTGGACAACCAGGTGCGCCGCAAAACAACGCTGACGTCGGCAGCTAAGTGGGGCCCGATCGTGCAGGGAAGCCTGGTCGTGGCCGCTGTCGCGGTCCTTCTCGCTGCAATGCTGCACAATGGATGGTTCACGGATATGAACCGTCGTTTGTCGGAGCTGGCGAAGAACGTCAGCGCAGCGAAGGAGAAATCCGACGACGAGCCGCTCGGCGACGATGAAGTAGCCGACGAAAACGACGTAGACGGCACAGTAGCCGACCCCGAGCCTGTCGAGGACGGCGAGGACGCCGCGCTCGACGAGGGCGGCCAACACTCAGCCCCCATACTTGACCATCGGCCAGAAAGGCCAGAAAAAGGAGACACATGACCACCGGCGATCCGGTGTCGCGGGTTGCGGGCGATGGCCCCACCCAGCGCACCCTGGTGATCATCCCCACCTATAACGAGCGGGAGAACCTCCCGCTGATCCTGCAGCGCCTCCAACAGGCCCGTCCTGACGTGCACGTGCTAATCGTCGACGACAACAGCCCCGACGGCACCGGACAGCTCGCCGAAGAGCTGGCCTCGGCCGACCCCGGCCGGATCCATGTCATGCACCGCACCGTCAAGGATGGTCTGGGCGCGGCATACCTGGCGGGCTTCGCCTGGGGGCTGAGTCGGAACTACTCGACGCTGGTGGAGATGGACGCCGACGGTAGTCACGCGCCCGAACAGCTCCACCTACTGCTGGACGCGGTCGATGCCGGAGCCGACCTGGCCATCGGTTCGCGCTACGTCGACGGCGGAGACGTGCAGAACTGGCCTTGGCGGCGCTGGGCGCTGTCCTGGACGGCCAACACGTATGCGCGGTTGGCATTGGGCATTGGCATACATGACATCACCGCCGGCTACCGCGCCTACCGTCGGGAAGTTCTGCAAAAGATCGACCTGGACGCAGTCGATTCCAAGGGTTACTGCTTCCAGATCGATCTGACCTGGCGCGCGATCAACAACGGCTTCGTGGTTGTCGAGGTGCCGATCACGTTCACCGAGCGTGAGCTAGGAGTATCCAAGATGAGCGGATCCAACATCCGCGAAGCGCTGGTCAAAGTCGCCCAGTGGGGGATCAGCGGCCGGCTCAACCGCAACCGTGCGGTACCGATCAACAGCTGAGCTAGCCGCCGGCGTCGTCGTCAGCTGCCGCGACGGCGCGACCTGATCAGCTCCAGACGCTCCTTGAGCAATTCGTCGAGCTCCTCAACCGAGCGGCGCTCGAGCAGCATGTCCCAGTGCGTGCGGGGCGCCTTGACCTTTTTGGGCTCCGGCAGGTCACCCTCGATCAGGGTGCCTTCCATACCGTTGCGGCACAGCCAGGCGCCGGGGATTTCGGCATCGTCGGCGAACGGCACGTCGAATTCCTCGCCGTTCTCCGTGCGATACCGCGCAATCTGGCGTGGCGCCAGGTCGTGATTGCGGTCGGTCTCGTAGCTTACGGCTCCAAGGCGACTGCCTCTCAGGACACGATCAGCCATTGGTACCCACTCCTCTTAACGTCTTCTCAGCAGCTAGCGCTCTAATCAACGCCTCGGCGGTCAGCAGAGTTCCCAGGGTTTGTCCGAGGCCCATGCGACTCGACGGTCTATGATACCGGGATCCCGGTCTAACCCCGACTAAAGTCGGGCGCGTGACACGTCGCGTCCGCCCGCAGCCGTGCCGCTGGTGCGGACGCGACGTAGCCGACAGCGGTATGGGCCGTCGCCGCCAGTACTGCAGGCAATCGTGTCGGCAGCGGGCCTACGAGCAGCGGACCTCGATCAACGGCGGGCAAGGTGCGTCTTTGCCCCCGGACGCGGTGGTGCTGTCCGCTGACGAAGCCGCTGACCTGTCCGACCGCGTCTATCAGGTGCGATGCGCGGCAGAAGATGTCGCGACGGCGCTGGACGAAGGAGCCGAGGCAACCGAACTACGTGAACTGTGCGATGCGCTGGTACGAGCCGCCGCGGCCGCCGACGGCTGGCGCTGACCGCGCAGACCACCGAAAGCCGTGTTACCACGCGCTTAACCCCGGCTGACCGGTGACGGGTACAGTCTCGCCATGGATCGCTGGGCAACGCCGGAATTGGCTGCGGACCCAGGCCACGAATCGGGCGAGCAAGTCGGCGCGTAGCGCGACTTCTCCGGGTACGAAGCCGGGAGTATCGGAAGTATTGGGAACCCTGTCGAAGTTGGCCACCCACGCCAACGATGTTCTCCGGTCGAAGAGCAGGTACGAAGCCTTTCTGGTCGTCCGTGCCGCGCTTGACTCGGCTCCTGCGCTCAGGGCCGCATTCCGGATTCAGCGACGACCGACGTTAGGCGAGGGGTAACGACATGGTTGACCAACTTCAGCACGCGACTGAAGCATTGCGGAAAGCGCTGGTCCAGGTCGAGCGCCTCAAGCGCAAGAACCGCGCGCTGCTGGAGCGGTCGAGCGAGCCGATCGCGATCGTCGGGATGGCGTGCCGTTTCCCCGGTGGAGTGGATTCCCCGGAGGGCCTGTGGGACATTGTGGCCCAGGGCCGCGACGTGATGTCGGAGTTTCCGACCGATCGGGGCTGGGATCTTGCCGGCTTATTCGACGCGGATCCCGACGCGCCGCACAAGTGCTATGTGCGTGCCGGTGGGTTCGTCGACGATGTCGCGGGTTTTGACGCGGCGTTCTTCGGTGTCTCACCCAGCGAGGCGCTGGCGACCGATCCGCAGCACCGGATGCTGTTGGAGTTGTCGTGGGAGGCGCTGGAGCGGGCGGGGGTTGACCCGACCACGTTGCGGGGCAGCGCCACCGGTGTATTCGCCGGAATCATCGTTCAGGGCTACGGCATGCTTGCCGAGGAGATCGAGGGCTACCGACTGACCGGCATGACGTCGAGTGTGGCCACCGGCCGGGTGGCGTATGTGCTGGGGTTGGAGGGCCCGGCGGTGTCGGTGGATACCGCGTGCTCGTCGTCGCTGGTGGCCCTGCATATGGCGGTGCAGTCATTGCGGTCGGGGGAGTGCGACCTGGCGCTGGCCGGCGGTGCGACCGTCAACGCCACGCCAACCGTGTTCGTTGAATTCAGCCGGCACCGCGGCTTGTCGCCGGACGGCCGGTGCAAGCCCTTCTCTGCGGCGGCCGACGGTGTCGGCTGGTCCGAGGGTGGCGCCATGTTAGTGGTGGAGCGGCTCTCGGATGCGCAGCGGTTAGGGCATCCGGTGTTGGCGGTGGTCCGGGGTTCGGCGGTCAATCAGGACGGCGCGTCGAATGGGTTGACCGCGCCCAATGGGCCCTCGCAGCAACGGGTGGTGCGGTCGGCGCTGGTCAACGCCGGGTTGAGCCCCGCCGATGTCGACGCGGTGGAGGGCCACGGCACGGGCACCACGTTGGGTGATCCGATCGAGGCCCAGGCGTTGTTGGCGACCTATGGGCAGGACCGCAGTGCGCCGCTGTGGTTGGGGTCGATCAAGTCGAACATGGGTCACACCCAGGCGGCGGCGGGGGTGGCCGGGGTGATCAAGATGGTGCAGGCGATGCGCCATGAGACGTTGCCGGCAACATTGCATGTGGATGCGCCTTCTCCGCACGTGGATTGGTCGGCGGGGTCGGTGGAGTTGTTGATGGAACCGCAGCCATGGAAGGCCGAGTCGGCCAAT
>NZ_JBKQTQ010000050.1:0-81613 GCF_052143115.1 Mycobacterium sp. | reverse complement strand
CGAGCACCTTCTTGGCGCGCGGAGTGAACGGGATGTGCCCCGACGGGGCCTGCTGGCCCTGGCCGATGATCTCCTCGACCTGGCTGCGGACGCCCTCCAGCGAGATGCCCAGCGACTCCAGCGACTTTGCGGCTACGCCTTCGCCTTCGTGAATAAGACCCAACAGGATGTGCTCAGTGCCGATGTAGTTGTGGTTGAGCATCCGGGCCTCTTCTTGCGCCAGGACGACGACCCTGCGGGCACGGTCGGTAAATCGTTCGAACATCGGTGGTTACCTGCTCTCCCTCACCATCGGTACAACGGACGACACCGCGTACCTGCCATCCACTGTAATGGGCGGCTCGCCGGGCTTCCTACCTTGCGGTCCATTACGTCACACGCATATACCCGGTTACGTCACAGCCGTAATAGGAGCAACGCGGTAGAACGGCAAATCGTTTCCCGACCCAGCGGGCGATCAGTTCGCCACCAGCGAAAGCCGGACCAGCCCACGTTCGATGCTGGGCCGGCGTCGCAGTGTCAGGTGGACGGTCAGGTCGCGGCGTGGAATGCGTCGATGACGTCAGCCGGGATCCGGCCCCGCGTCGACACGTTGTGCCCGTTACGACGGGCCCATTCCCGGATCGCGGCGCTCTGCTCGCGGTCGATGGCTCCGCGGCCGCGACCGGCGCTGGCACGTCCGCGTCGACGACCGCCGACGCGACGGCCGGCTTCGACCCACTGCTTCAGATCGTTGCGCAGTTTCGTCGCATTTTTGGTCGAAAGGTCGATCTCATAGGTCACCCCGTCGAGACCGAATTCGACGGTTTCATCGGCGGCGCCCTCACCGTCGAAATCATCGACCAGGGTGACGGTCACTTTCTTCGCCATTGGCTGCGCCTCACACTTTCTTCCTGAGCACTTACTGTGCAAGTTGTTGGACCGCCCCCGTGGGCATCAATCTGCCATAGGAAGGCGCGGTATTCAATACACCACCATAGATGAGATCAGTTGCTATGCGGACGGACAATCGGAAACAATACTGTCTCTCTAATTGACAGGCCAGTCAAAGCCATCAACAACCGATCGATACCCATTCCGGTTCCCGTGCATGGCGGCATGGCGTACTCCAAGGCAGCGAGGAAATCTTCGTCGAGCGCCATCGCTTCGTCGTCACCGGCAGCCGCCGCTCGCGCCTGCTCAGCGAACCTCTCCCGTTGCACCACCGGGTCTATCAATTCTGAGTATCCCGTCGCCAGCTCGACCCCGCGTATATAAAGGTCCCACTTTTCAGTAACACCCGGGATGCTGCGGTGCTGACGCGTCAAAGGCGTTGTCTCTACTGGAAAATCCCGAACAAAGGTGGGCGCCGTCAAGCTGGCGCCGACAGCGTGTTCCCACAATTCCTCGACCAGCTTGCCATGCCCATACCCCCGGCCCGCCGGCACCTCCACACCGAGCGACTCGGCGATGCCGCTTAAGCGCTCAACCGTGGTGTTCGGTGTGATCTCTTCGCCGAGTGCCTCAGATAGCGACGGATACATTTGTATCGACGCCCATTCTCCGTCGATGTCATAGACAGTCCCGTCCGGCAGCGACAGTTCTCGGGTGCCGATCGCCTCGTCGGCCACCTGTTGAATAAGCTCGCGGGTGACGACCGCCGAATCATCATACGTTCCATACGCCTGGTAGGTCTCCAACATGGAGAATTCCGGGGAATGCGTGGAATCGGCTCCTTCGTTTCGGAACACCCGATTTAGTTCGAAGACCTTGTCGAACCCACCAACGACGCATCGCTTGAGGAACAGTTCCGGTGCGATCCGAAGGTACAGATCGATGTCGAGGGCATTGGAGTGGGTGACGAACGGCCGGGCCAGTGCGCCGCCGGCCAAAGTTTGCAACATCGGCGTCTCGACTTCGAGAAAGCCACGCTGCTCCAGAGCGGTCCTTAACGCGCGAATGACGGCGATCCGCAGTCGGGCAACCGTGCGTGCCTGGGGACGGACTATCAGGTCCACGTAGCGTTGCCGCACCCGCGACTCTTCATTCATCTCTTTATGCGCCACCGGCAGCGGCCGCAACGCTTTGGACGCCATTTGCCAACTATCGCCAAGGACAGACAACTCGCCGCGCCGTGAGCTAATTACCTCCCCGCGAACGCAGACGATATCGCCGATATCCACGTCGGCCTTCCACGCATCAAGCGCTTCTTCACCGACGCTGGCAAGGCTGAGCATCACCTGGAGTTGGGTGCCGTCGCCCTCTTGGAGTGTCGCAAAACACAGCTTGCCCGAGTTACGCGCGAACACCACCCGGCCGGCCATACCGACGATGTCGCCGGTGGTCGAATCAGCAGCCAGGTCGGGGTAAGCGGCACGGATCTGCGCCAGCGTGTGGGTGCGCCCGACTTCGACCGGGTAGGGGTCGCGCCCCTCAGCCCACAGCCGAGTCCGCTTGTCCCGGCGGATCCGGAACTGCTCGGGGATGTCCTCAGGTAGGTCTTGACCGCCGGCGTCCACGACGTGCCAGCTTAATGAATACCCGCGATGGGAATTCGCCGGTCAGGGCTAGCGCGCCGTCTTGAGCCGTCCGCGCTGGCTGTCCCGGTTGCGTTCGAACACCAGCCGCAGACCGTGCAGGGTCAGGTGCTGGTCGTAGTGATCCACGGAATGCAGTTCCGCCAACAGCAGCGGTGCGGTGTGGCCGGTGGCCACCACGGTGACGTTGTCGCCCGCGAAACCGTCCACATCGTCGCGGATGCGTTGGACCAGACCGTCCACCAATCCGGCGAAACCGAAAACCGCACCCGCCTGCATGCATTCGACGGTGTTCTTGCCGACCACCGAGCGCGGCCGGGCCAACTCGACGCGCCGCAATGCGGCAGAGCGCGCAGCGGCCGCGTCAGAGGAGACCTGTATTCCCGGCGCGATAGCGCCGCCGAGGAATTCGCCTTTGGCGGACACCACGTCCACGCAGATCGATGAGCCGAAATCGATCACGATGGCGGCCGTCGTGTACTTCTGAAAAGCCGCGAGGCAGTTGACGATTCGATCGGCGCCGACCTCTTTCGGGTTGTCGACCAACAGCGGGATGCCGGTGCGGACCCCAGGTTCGATCAGCACATGCGGCACCGTCGGCCAGTACTGGTCGAGCATCACCCGCACCTCGTGTAGCACCGATGGGACTGTGGACAGGGCGGCCGCGCCGGTGAGCTGGTCGGAATCCTCGCCAATCAGACCATCGATGGTCAACGCCAGTTCGTCGGCAGTGACTTCGGATTCGGTGCGAATCCGCCACTGCTGCACTACCTTCGCGTGCTCCTTTGCACCGGAAAGCAGTCCCACAACGGTGTGGGTGTTGCGGACGTCGATTGCCAGCAGCACGCTACCGACCCTTCATCGCGGCGAGACCAGCTCGCCGGCATCGGCAGGTACGAACGCCGGGTCGCTCCCGAGATCGATCGCCTGGTTGTCGGCGTCGACGAAGACGATCTTCGGCTGGTAGCTGCGCGCCTCGGCGTCGTCCATCGTCGCGTAGGCGATTAGGATCACTAAGTCACCGGGATGTACGAGATGCGCTGCAGCCCCGTTGATTCCGATTACGCCGCTACCACGCTGACCGGTGATCGCATAGGTGACAAGCCGGGCGCCGTTGTCGATGTCGACGATGGTCACCTGTTCGCCCTCGAGCAGGTCGGCCGCATCCATCAAGTCGGCGTCGATCGTCACCGAGCCGACGTAGTGCAGGTCTGCCTGCGTGACGGTCGCCCGGTGGATCTTCGACTTGAGCATTGTTCGTAACATCAATTCCTCCAGGGTGATTCGAGGGTCCGATTGCCGGTAACCGCGGGCTCTCGCCCGTCGGCGCCGACGGCAGTGCTGATTTCAACCGCGACATTGTCAAGGAGCCTGGTAGCACCGAGCCGGGCCGCGACGAGCAGCCGGCCCGGGCCATACGCCGGGGCGGGCCCGAGTTCAGGGTCACGCACCTGAAGGTATTCCAGGTCGATCGCGGGTATCTCGGACAGCACGGCGCAGGCCGCCGCCAGCGCCGTATCCGCACCACCCGAGGCCGCACGCGTCCCGGCCAGCAGTGCCGCCGATAGCACGCCGGCCAGTTCGCGTTGCGTGGGATCGAGGTAGCGGTTGCGTGAGGACATCGCCAGGCCGTCTGATTCGCGCACGATCGGCACACCGATCACCCGCGTATCGACGTTGAGGTCGGCGACCATCTGCCGGACCAACACCAGTTGCTGATAGTCCTTCTCACCGAAGAACACTCGGTCCGGGCGCACAATCTGCAGCAGCTTCAGCGCCACGGTGAGCATGCCGGCGAAATGGGTGGGCCGGGCGGCTCCCTCGAGTTCGGATCCCAACGGACCCGGATGCACCGCCGTACGCGGGCCGTCGGGGTACATCGCCGAAACACTTGGGGTGAAAGCTATTTCAACGCCTTCGCCACGCAACAACGCCAAATCGTCTTCGACGATCCGCGGGTAGGCGTCGAGATCTTCATCCGCACCGAATTGCAGCGGGTTGACGAAGATCGACACCACCACCACCGAGCCGGGCACCCGTTTGGCGGCGCGGACGAGGGCGAGGTGTCCGTCGTGCAGCGCCCCCATGGTCGGTACCAGCATCACTCGCCGACCGGTATGGCGCAGCGCACGGCTGACCTCGCCAACATCGCTGGGGCTCGCGTACACGTTGAGTTCGCCGGCGTTGAACTTCGGCGGCCTGTTGACGGTCACCGCGCCGAAACCTCAAGCATCCGGAGGACCTCGTCGGGCGCATGCGCGCGTTGCGCGGTGCGCAGGGCATTGACCCGGTAGGCCTGGGCCAGTTCCGCGTTGACCGCCGCCAGCGCGCTCAGGTGACCGGCGACCGCGCCGGCATCACCGCGCGCGACCGGACCGGTCAGCGCCGCCTGCCCTCGTCGCAGGGTGTTCTCCAACGCCGCGCGGGCCAGCGGCCCCAGTATCCGTTCGGCGACGCCGCCGGGTTGATCGTCGACGAGCTGTTGACCGAGGAGTTCGGTCCCCGACAGCGCGGCTCGCAATGCGTCCAGGGCATCGGCGAGCACCGTGACGATGTGGTTACCGGCATGGGCCAACGCGGCGTGATACAGCGTCCGCGCGTCCTCGCGGACCCGGAACGGCTCACCGCCGATCTCCAGCACCAGGGACTGCGCGATCGCGTAACCGACCTCGTCGGCCGCGGTGATCCCGAAGCAGGTGTCCGGCAGCCGGGCGATGTCCTCGTCGGAGCCGGTGAACGTCATCGCCGGATGAATGGCCAGCGGTATGCAGTCCTGCCTGCTCAGCGGCCCCAGCACGGCCACGCCGTTGGCGCCCGAGGTGTGCGCGACGATGGTGCCCGGCCGCACCGCCGAGGTGGCGGCCAACCCCGAAACCAGCGCTGGCAGCTCGGTGTCGGGCACGGCCAGCAGCAGGAGCTCGGCGTTGCCGGCAACGTCCGGTACCGGCGACACCGGGGTGTCGGGCAACCAGCGTTCGGCACGGTGGCGCGACGCCCGGGAAACCGCGCTGCACGCCACCACGACGTGGTCGACGCGTTCCAGCGCGACCCCCAACGCCGTTCCCACCCGGCCGGCGGAGATGATGCCCACCTTGAGCCGGGCGGGGCGCAATCCGTCGAGCTGCACCATCGCAGACGACCCTCACAAGTCTCTTGTTTCGTTCCAGTCCCGCGGTGCGGGTACCGGACGGTCGCTAAGACTCTACCCCGCCGAAGACGCGAATCGCGCTGTGGTCTTCGCCTCAGTCCTCACGGCGCCGGCGTCGGCCGCCTCCGGACGGGCTGGTTTGCAACCGCGCCAGCAACTCGGCGACCGACTGGCCGCCGGATTGCGGAGCGTCGACATCCAACGGATCGGTGCCGCGATGCCGGGCCGCGGGTGGGGGTGCCGGCGGTGGCGGCGACATCACCGGCTCCCTGTCGGGTGGCGGCGGGGGCGAGGGTGGTATCGGCGGCGGTGGCGGCGACATTGCCGGCGCCGGCGTCGCGGGTCCGCCGATGCCGGAGTCGGGGTATGCGGAGCTTTCAGCGGAATGACGAGCCCGCGCGGGACGATCTGGCTCGCGCCAATCGGATTCGGATTCGCCGATCTGACTTGCCGACTCGACGGCGCTGGAATGGCGGCCGCGCCGCTCAACCGGCGGCGGCGACGCCGGCGCGGCTTCACTGATGCTGGGAGAACTGTGCGAAGTCCGGTCGCGGGACGGGGAGTTGTCGTATTTCCACGGCCCGCTGCCGGCGTTTTCGCCCGATTCGGGATTCCAGTTACCGCCAGGTGCTCCGGCGGGGAGCCATTGTCCTTCGGGGCTCACCGGCTGCCAGGCCGCGGGCGTTTCTTGATGCCGGGGCTCCATGGTGGGCGCCGACCACTCGCGCCGCGGTTGTTCCGGCGGCGGCTCGGGCGGCGCGGGTGGAGGTACAAACCGCGGCTCGGGTTGTGGGGGCGCCTCTTGCCGCCGGTGCGAACGGCGTGGCGGTGGCGGCTCGTACCGCTCTCCGGGGCTCGCGGATGAGGCCGCGGGCGCGGCCCAACCACCGTTCTCCGACGCTTGCTCCGGCGGGACCCAGCCATGGCCCTCGGGTTGCCGCTCTGCCCCGCCCGCGGATGACACTCCCGGCGGGGCCCAACCGGTGGGTGGTGTCGCCTGATCCGGTCGGGCCCCAGCGGATCGCTCACCCCAGCGCCGATGCACACCACGGTCCGCCTCTGCCGGCTCATTCACCTCAGCGGCGCCGTTTGCCCCGGAAGCCTCGTGAGCCCCAGCGGGTTGGTAGGCGTAGGCCGCAGGCTGGTAGCTATCCGCGGCCGGCTGCCGCGGCGGCGGCGCCAGCGGTTCCTCGTGCACGTCGATGATCGAGCTGTCGTCCGTGCGCCGAGGAGGCTCTTCGGCCCGCACCGAGGTCACCCGGTTGACCCGTTCGCGTACGCTTTCGTGTTCGCGATCCCAGTCGCTGGAAGCACGCACGGTCCTGCGTTCGGTCTCCAGTGCCGGCCGGTCGCTGAGTTCGGCGTCGAACAAGATCTCCAAATTGGTGCGCAGCGCGGCCAACTCGGCCCGCAGCGCCGAGACCTCGTCTCCGGCGTGCGCGCGCAGTTCGCTGGCCAGCTCGCGACGCAGCTGAGACTCCACCGTGAGCTCATACTCGCGGCGAGCCGAGATTTCGCGGTCCAGTTGCAGGTCGTAAACCAGCTTCAGGTCCCGCGCCCGGGCCTGATCCACGTCGCTTTGCCGGCGATAGATCACCGACACGAACGCAGCGACGACGGCGGCCCACAAGGCGAGGATCACGGCGAGCTTGAGGAGCTCCACCCGGCTGGTGAAAACCAGCGCAGAACTGGCGCCGATAGCGAGCACCAGCAACGCCGTCAGCAGTACCCAACCCGGTCTGCGGCCGCCGCGCCGCAACCGGGCGCCGCGGGACAGATCGGTCATGGCCCGACTGTACCGGGCCGAGGTCACTCCGCGTGTCGCCGTGCTCCGGCGATTCTCACGTGGGCTGATTGCCCGCCGCTCCCCCGCAAGCGGGAGGTGCCTCCACCTCGGGCCGTTCCGGCGGCCCGCATCGTCACCGAGCGAAACTCATCGCCCGCCTCCCACTCGGGCCGCCGGACGGCCCGCATCGTCACCGAGCCGAGCTAATTTTCGGCGCCCTCGCCATGCTCGGTCGGATCCGCCGGCGACTTGCAGCAATGTTGCAGCCACAGCGCGGCAACCACCAAAGCCAGCGCGCTGACCGCCGCCACCGCCGTACCGGCGGTGTCTTCGCCAGCCACCCTCAGCCACGACCGCCGCGGCAGCAAGTAGACCAGAACCCCGACCCACCAACCCAGCGCCAACGCGCCCACCCAGGCCGATGCTTTGGCGATGACCAGGCTGCGGGCCACCGACAGCGGATGTAGCCAGCCGGGCCCGTCACCGATCTCGCCGTCACTGATCTTGGCCCGGACATAACGCCCCCACAGCGCCTCGGCGACGCCGACCGCAAGCAACGACAGCCCCGTCCACACCGTAATCGGTGGAAACCACCGGTATAGCAACACGACAAGCAGGTATCCGAGCACCGCGGTGCCGATCACCGCGGCCGTCAGATCACGTTTCCGGGTCGGACCCATCAAGTTTCCGGGGCCGAGTCGAATTCCGTACTCTCGCCTCGCGGTTCGAGCACCAGCCCGGTCAGTTGCACACTGGCGCGGTCGGCGGGATCCAGCTGCGCGAGCAGCTTTGCGACGGGCTGCTTTCCACCGGCCACCGTCAGCGCCGCCTCCGGGTCAACGGCCAGCCACGGAATCATCACGAAGGCTCGCAAGTGAGCCAGCGGATGCGGCAGGGTCAGACCATCTTCCAGCGAGAACACTTCGGTGTCCCCGGCTGCCGACGTCTGATAGCAGCTGATCAGGTCCACATCGAGAGTGCGCGGGCCCCAACGCTGTCCCCGGACCCGATCCGCCGACTGCTCCATCTCCTGGGCGCGACGCAACCAACCGTGTCCGTCGAGCGTCGCGTCCTCGGCGATCAGCACGGCGTTGAGGAACGGGCCCTGCTCGACGCCGCCCCAGGCCGCGGTCTCATAGACCGGAGAAACCGCTTGCACCGCCTCGCCCAGCCGGTCGAGCACCGACTGCAGCCGCGCCAACCGGTCACCGAGGTTGGATCCGATCGACAACACCACCCGCATCAGCGTCCCCCTCCGGCAGGAATCACCGAACCCCGTCCGCCGCGCCGCGACCGTCGGGCCACCACCGCCACATCGCCGAAGGTCTGGGGTATCGGAGCCTGCGGCTTGTGCACCGTCACCTCAGCGGCGTGCACCCGCTGGTCTTTCATCACATCCTCGGCGATCTCGGCGGCGACCGTTTCGATCAAATTGCGAGCCGGCCCGGCGATGATAGCGGCCGCCCGCTGAGCCAGGACACCGTAGTCGTAGGTGTCTGCCAGGTCGTCGCTGGCCGCGGCGTCCACCAGGTCGATCCAGACAGTGATATCGACGACGAAGTCCTGACCGTCGGCACGCTCATGGTCGAAGACCCCATGCTGGCCGCGAACCGTCAAGCCGCGCAACTCAATTCGGTCAGCCATCGGATTCGACCGCCCCGGCTTGCGTCCATGCGTCGACGACCTTCAGCGCGTCGACCGAGGCCCGCACATCGTGCACCCGCACCCCCCATGCGCCATGCAGCGCGGCCAATGCTGAAAGCACCGCGGTAGCCGTCTCACGCCCGTCAGGTGGCCGTACCGCACCATCGGGACCAGCCAGCAGGGTACCGAGAAACCGTTTCCGCGACGCCCCGACCAGAACCGGGACACCGATCGCCACTAGCTTCGGCAAGGCATGCAGCAACGCCCAATTATGTTGGCCGGTCTTGGCGAATCCGAGACCGGGGTCGATGATCAGCTTCGCCGGATCCACGCCCGCGGCAACCGCGTCGTCGATGCTGGCGAGCAGCTCGGCGCGCACTTCGGCAACCACATCGCGGTAGCGGGGCACTTCGTGCGGATGGTCAGAGGAAACGGATCGCCAGTGCATCAACACCCAAGGCACACCGGCCTCGACGAGCAGATCGGCCATACCCGCGTCGGCGCGTCCGCCGGACACGTCGTTGACTATCTGGGCGCCATTTTCCAGCGCCGCCCGCGCCACGCCAGCGTGCATGGTGTCGATGCTGACTGTAATGCCCTGCGACGCCAACTCTTTGACGACAGGAATGACGCGGGCGGTCTCGACCCGCGGATCTATCCGGACGGCACCGGGCCGGGTCGACTCTCCCCCGACGTCGATGATCGCCGCGCCGTCGGCGGCCAACGCCAAGCCCTGCTCGACAGCATGCTCGGGGTCCAGGTAGTGCCCGCCATCCGAGAACGAGTCGTCGGTGACGTTCACCACCCCGATGACCTGGACGCACATCGTGCTCACTTGCGCAAGATCAGTTCGAGCGCCTCAGCTCGAGATGCACTGTCGGTCTTGAACTGTCCACGCACTGCCGACGTCGTGGTGACAGCTCCGGGCTTGCGGACGCCTCGCATGGACATGCACAGGTGTTCGGCTTCGATGATGACGATTACCCCGCGCGGATCGAGTTTCCGCATCAGCGCGTCGGCGATCTGGGCCGTGAGCCGCTCCTGCAGCTGGGGCCGCTTGGCGTAGAGGTCGACCAGCCGCGCAATCTTCGACAATCCGGTGACCCGGCCGTCGTGACCGGGGATGTATCCCACATGCGCCACACCGTGGAACGCCACCAGATGGTGTTCGCAGGTGGAGTACAGCGGGATCTGGTTGATCATCACCAACTCGTCATGCTGCTCGTCAAACGTGGTGTCCAGCACGGCGTCGGGATCGGTGTACAGACCGGCGAACATCTCCCGGTAACTGCGTGCGACGCGGGCCGGGGTGGCCAGCAGACCGTGCCGATCCGGGTCCTCTCCGATCGCGTACAGCAGTTCGCGGACCGCGGCCTCGGCACGCGCCTGGTCGAAGACCGCGGTGCTCAGGGTCGCGGTTCGGGAATTCGGCTGCGCCATCGAAGCCTCCGTTCGTTTCAGCCGTGCGTCGACGGGTTGGACGGGCTCGGGCCGCCGCTTGGCGGGTCGACGGCCTGCCCTGCCTCCGGTGCGGGTGTACCAGGCGGCGGATACGGCGGATACGGGGGATAGGGCTGGCCCTGGGAGCCCGCGTAGTTGTGCGGCGGTGGCGGCCAGTGCGGTGGTGGCGGCGGGGAGGATGGCGGCGGGTACCAGTAGCCCGGCGGCTGTTGCGGGGGTGGCCATCCTGGAGCGTGCCAGCCCGCCGGTGCACCGTAATCGGGTTGTGTCGACTGGTGCGGCGGAACGCCTGCAACGGCAGGGCCCTCGGGGCCGCCCGGCGCACCATGAGAACCGTTGGCGCCGTTGGTGGCCCGATCGGCCTCGACCTGCGCGGCATCCCGCGCCGCCGCCGCGATGGCAGCCTTGAAGGCCGGTTCGGGCGCCGGTTTCGGCCACGGCTCGCCGCGCTCGATGGCCAGCTCGCCGGGTGTTTTGATTGGCGGCTTGTCCGACGGAATGCGGCCACCGAAGTCGTCGAACAGGGTCAGCCGGGGCCGCTTTTCGACGTCGGCGAAGATCGCCTCCAACTCGGCCCGGTGCAGGGTTTCTTTCTCCAGCAACTCGCCGGCCACGATGTCCAGCACGTCGCGGTATTCGGTGAGAATCTCCCACGCCTCGGTGTGCGCGGTCTCGATGAGCTTGCGCACCTCGTCGTCGATATCTCGCGCGACCTCATGGGAGTAATCGGCTTGGTTCCCCATGGTCCGGCCGAGAAAGGGGTCTCCGTGTTCGGTGCCGTATTTGACCGCGCCGAGTTTGGAACTCATGCCGAATTCGGTGACCATGGCGCGGGCGATTTTGGTGGCCTGCTCGATGTCGGACACCGCGCCCGTGGTGGGCTCGTGGAACACCAACTCTTCGGCGGCACGCCCGCCCAGCGCCATCACCAGCCGGGCGATCAATTCCGAGCGAGTGTGCAGGCCCTTGTCGTCCTCGGGCACCGCCAGCGCGTGGCCGCCGGTGCTGCCCCGGGCCAGGATCGTCACCTTGTAGACCGGGTCGACGCCCGGCATCGCCCAGCCCGCCAGCGTGTGCCCGGATTCGTGGTAGGCGGTGATTTTTTTTTCCTGCTCGCTGATGATCCGGCTCTTGCGGCGCGGGCCGCCGACCACCCGGTCCACCGCCTCTTCCAGCGCGGCGCCGGTGATCACCGTGCCGTTCTCGCGGGCAGTCAGTAGCGCCGCCTCGTTGATGACGTTGGCCAGATCGGCGCCAGTCATGCCGACGGTCCGCTTGGCCAGCCCGTCGAACTCGACGTCGGGGCCGAAGGGCTTGCCCGTGGAGTGCACGCGTAGCACCGCACGTCGGCCGGCCAGGTCGGGGCTGGACACCGGAATCTGGCGGTCGAACCGGCCGGGCCGAAGCAGCGCCGGGTCGAGGATGTCAGGCCGGTTGGTGGCCGCGATCAGGATGACGCCGGTGCGGTCACCGAACCCGTCCATCTCGACCAGCAACTGGTTGAGCGTCTGTTCGCGTTCGTCATGGCCGCCGCCCAGCCCGGCGCCGCGCTGGCGGCCGACGGCGTCGATCTCGTCGACGAAGATGATGCACGGGCTGTTCTGCTTGGCCTGCTCGAACAGGTCACGGACCCGGGATGCGCCGACCCCGACGAACATCTCGACGAAGTCCGACCCGGAGATGGTGAAGAAGGGCACGTTGGCCTCCCCCGCTACAGCGCGGGCCAACAGCGTCTTACCGGTTCCCGGCGGCCCGTACAGCAGCACGCCCTTGGGGATCTTGGCGCCCAGGGCCTGGTAGCGCGAAGGGTTCTGCAGGAAGTCCTTGATCTCGTAGAGCTCCTCGACCGCCTCGTCAGCGCCGGCGACGTCGGCGAAGGTGGTCTTGGGCATGTCTTTGGAGAGCTGCTTGGCCCGCGATTTGCCGAAACCGAAGCCCATCCGGGCACCGCCCTGCATGCGGGAAAACATCATGAACAGGCCGACCAAGAGCAGCAACGGCAGCACGTAGATCAGCAGCGAGCCCAGGATGTTGCCCTCGGTGACGACAGTGCTGGTCTGGGCGTCTTTACTGGTCAACGCGTCGAACAGGGGAACCGCGTAACCGGTCGGGTACTTGGTGATGATTTTGTCGGACCCGTCGGTGCCGCTGTTGGCGCTTTTCAGCGTCAACCGCACCTGTTGTTCGCGATCGTCGATCTGTGCACTTTTGACGTTGCCGGACTTGATCTGGGCCATCGCCACCGAGGTGTCGACCGGCTTGTAGCCGCGGGTGTCATCGCTGAAGTAAAAGAATGACCAGCCAAGCAGCAACACGACAGCGATCGCCGTGAGGGTGCGGATCACATTTTTCCGGTTCATCAATCATCGGCCGTCGCCGGCCAGGTCCCTTCCCGATACACGCAGCTGGAATAGTCCAGGTTACCGCCCCGTGGCGATTGCCAGCCCGGCACGGCCGGGCGCAGCAGGTCACCGCGATGTTCACGGTCGGATTGCCCGGCTCCCCGCGTCCGCGGGGTGGCCGCCTCGTCCGATGCCGGGAGCTGGCCGCCAGCAGCAGCGGAACAGCGAACCTCGGGCCGGAAATCATCCCGTTTCGATCTGCCGTGAAAAACAACGAATGGCAGTTCCCGACAATCCTCATCGCCGGCGCAGCCAACTCCCGAACACCTTTCGGGCGGACCCGGGGGTGTGCTTTGGTGAGACGGTGCCCGAGAGCGTACCCATCACCGCGCGGATCATTGAAACGAATGGCGTGCAGTTGCACACCGTCGAAGCGGGTGAGCCCGGCGCACCAGTGGTAGTGCTGGCTCACGGTTTTCCGGAACTCGCCTATTCATGGCGTCACCAGATCCCGGTGCTGGCAGCCGCCGGGTACCACGTGCTGGCGCCGGATCAGCGCGGCTATGGCGGTTCCAGCCGACCCCAGGACATCTCCGACTACAACATCGCCAAACTATCCGCCGACGTGATCGGCTTGCTCGACGACGTCGGCGCCGAGCGGGCGGTGCTCATCGGTCACGACTGGGGCGCCCCGGTGGTGTGGAGCTCGGCGCAACTGCATCCCGATCGGGTCGCGGCCGTGGTCGGTTTGAGCGTTCCGCCGGTGCCACGCGCCCAGATCCCACCAACGCAGGCGTTCCGCATGCTGTTCGGCGACAACTTCTTCTACATGCTCTATTTCCAAGAGCCGGGGGTCGCCGATGCCGAACTGGCTGCCGACCCGGCCAAGACCCTGCGGCGCATGATCGCCGGACTGCGCGCGCCGGATGACCATGCGGCCGCAATGCGGATGATCGCGCCCGGGCCGGAGGGCTTCATCGATCGGCTGCCCGAACCCGACGCCCTGCCGGGCTGGATCAGCGCCGAGGAGCTCGACCACTACACCGCCGAGTTCAGCCGCACCGGATTTACCGGCGGACTGAACTGGTACCGGAACCTGGACCGCAACTGGGAGATCTTGGCCGACCCGCCGGCCGCCACCATCACGGTGCCGGCGCTGTTCATCGCCGGCACCGACGATCCGGTGGGGGGCTTCATGCGCCGCGACCGTACCGGCGAAGTGGTCACCGGTCCCTACCGCGAGGTGATGATCGACGGTGCCGGGCACTGGCTGCAACAGGAGTGCCCGGATCAGGTCAACGAGGCGGTACTGGACTTCCTATCGGGCGTGAAGCTGACATGAACCGCCCGCTGAACTTCGGCGTCTTCATCACCCCATTTCACCCGACCGGCCAATCTCCTACGGCGGCACTCGAATACGACATGGAGCGAGTGGTCGCGCTGGACCGTCTGGGTTTCGACGAGGCGTGGTTCGGTGAACATCACTCAGGCGGCTACGAGCTGATCGCCTGCCCGGAGGTGTTCATCGCCGCGGCAGCTGAACGGACCAAGCACATCCGGCTGGGTACCGGTGTGGTGTCGCTGCCCTACCACCATCCGCTGATGGTGGCCGACCGCTGGGTGTTGCTGGATCATTTGACCCGCGGGCGGGTGATGTTCGGTACCGGTCCGGGCGCCCTGCCGTCGGACGCCTACATGATGGGCATCGATCCGGTCGAGCAGCGCCGGATGATGCATGAATCGCTGGAGGCGATCCTCGCGCTGTTCCGGGCCGCACCTGGTGAGCGGATCAGCCGCCACTCGGACTGGTTCACGCTGCGCGATGCCCAGTTGCACATCCGTCCCTACACCTGGCCTTATCCGGAAATCTCGACGGCGGCAATGATTTCGCCGTCCGGGCCGCGGCTCGCCGGCGCGTTGGAGACGTCGCTGCTGTCGCTGTCGATGTCGGTGCCGGGCGGTTATGCGGCGCTGGAAAACACCTGGCAAGTCGTGAGCGAACAAGCCGGCAAAGCCGGCCACGACGAGCCCGACCGGGCGAACTGGCGGGTGCTCGGCATCGTGCATCTGGCTGACAGTCGAGATCAGGCCATCGACGACTGCACCTACGGCCTGCAGGACTTCGCCAAGTACTTCGGCGCAGCGGGGTTCGTGCCGCTGGCCAATCTGGTCGAGGGCGCGCAGTCACCTCGGGAATTCGTCGAAGACTATGCGGGACGGGGCAATTGCTGCATCGGCACACCCGAGGATGCGATCGGCTACATCCAAGATCTGCTCGACCGGTCCAGCGGATTCGGCACCTTCCTGTTGCTCGGCCACGACTGGGCGTCGCCGGAGGCGACGTATCATTCCTATGATCTGTTCGCCCGCAAGGTGATTCCGCATTTCAAAGGTCAATTGGAGGCGCCGCGGGCATCACATGAATGGGCCAGGGGCATGCGTGACCAATTACTCGGCCGCGCCGGCGAGGCCGTGGTGAAGGCGATCACCGAGCACACCGATGAACTCAAGATGGAAAGCGAGAACAGCTGATGCGCGCCGCGGTGCTACGAGAAGGCCGCATGGTCTGTCGGGACGACGTACCTGACCCCGTCCCCGGTCGGGGCCAGGTTCTGGTCGGCGTGCGATCGTGCGGAATCTGCGGCTCCGACCTGCATTTCGCCAAGCACGGCGCCGCGGTGCTTTCGTTGAGCGAGGAGATGGCCGACAGTCTCGGCGGTGGTATGAACGTCGACTTGAGCCACGACATCTTCATGGGCCACGAGTTCAGCGCCGAGGTGCTCGAAGCCGGCCCCGACACCGATACCTATCCGGCGGGCACGCTGGTCACGTCGATCCCGGTGCTGATCTCAGGCCAACACGTTGAACCGATCGTCTACAGCAACAACACGCTCGGCGGCTACGCCGAGCGCATGCTCCTTTCGGCGCCGTTGCTGCTGCCTATCCCCAACGGCCTGGACCCGCGACACGCCGCGCTGGCCGAACCGATGGCCGTCGGGCTGCACGCCGTCAACAAGTCCGGTGTTCAGCCCGGCGAAACCGCGCTGGTGCTCGGCTGTGGTCCGATCGGCATTGCGGTGATCGCTAATCTACGAGCCCGCGGAGTTGAAACCATTGTGGCAGCGGACTTTTCGCCAAAGCGACGCGAGGTCGCCACCATCATGGGCGCACATCAGGTGCTTGACCCCGCGCAGGGCTCACCATTCGACACCGTCACTCCCGCTGTGATATTCGAGGCGGTTGGGGTGCCCGGCATCATCGACGACGTGATGCGGAGAGCCGCGCATGGCACCCGGCTGGTCGTTGTCGGCGTGTGCATGCAGCCCGACACCATGCATCCGTTCTTCGCCATTGCCAAGGAGATCAACGTCCAGTTCGTTCTCGCCTACGACCCGAACGAATTCGCCGATTCGTTGCGCGCGATCGCCGAGGGTGGCATTGACGTCGCCCCGGTCATCACCGCCGATGTCGGTCTCGAAGACGTCGGCACGGCGTTCGACGATCTCGCCGATCCCGAACGGCACTGCAAGATACTGGTCACCCCGTAGCCGCCGGCCGCTTTGCCAGTGCTTTTGTCGGGCAGCCGGATCATCCGTGCGTTATCTTGAGCCAGGCTGGCTAGCTCACGGAGGAGGCACCATGCCGACGCCGGCGCTCAGCTTGCGAGGGCAGATGCTGCGGCGCCGGCCCGTGAGCGGCGCGCCGGTCGCGAACGGGGCCTCCTATCAGCTGGAACGCAGCCTTGGAACCTTCCTGCTCACCATGTTCGGCGTCGGCGAGACGGTCGGCGCGGGCATCTTCATCGTTCTCTCACAGTCCGTGCCGCAAGCCGGCCCTGCAGTGGTCATCTCGTTCATCATCGCCGGCATCGCGGCGGGTCTGGCCGCGGTCTGCTACGCCGAGATGGCTTCGGCGGTACCGGTTTCCGGATCGGCCTACTCGTACTGCTACGCCACCCTGGGCGAGCTCGCGGCAATGGGCGTCGCAGCATGCCTGCTGTTGGAGTACGGCGTGTCCACCGCCGCGGTGGCCGTCGGGTGGAGCCAGTATCTGAACAAGTTTTTGGACAACGTCTTCGGATTTCATCTGCCGCAAGTCATTTCGGAGGGACCGTGGGGTGACGTGCCGGGTGTCATCAACCTGCCGGCCATCGTCTTGGTGGCGATGTGTGCGGTCCTGTTGATCCGCGGTGCCCATGAATCCGCTAAGGCCAACGCGGTGATGGTAGTGATCAAGCTCAGCGTGCTGGTGGTGTTCGCGGCCATCGCGTTCACCGCGTTCAAGGCCGACCGCTTCAGTGACCTGGCACCGTTCGGCGTCTCGGGCATCAGCTTGGCCGCGGGGACAATCTTCTTCGCCTACATCGGCCTTGACGCGGTATCCACCGCCGGCGACGAAGTCAAAGATCCACAACACACGATGCCGCGGGCAATCATTTACGCCCTGCTGATCGTCATGGGTATCCATTTGCTCGTCGCGGTTGCCGCGATGGGTAGCCAGCCGTGGCAAGACTTCAAGGGTGAAGAGGCAGTGCTGGCCGTGATCTTGGATCGCATCACCGGAAACACCGCAGGCAGCACCCTGGTGGCTGCCGGCGCGGTCATATCCATCTTCTCCGTCACCCTCGTGACGTTGTATGGCCAGACACGCATCCTGTTCACGATGGGCCGTGACGGCCTGCTGCCGGCCACATTCGCGAAGGTCAGCCCGCGCACGATGACGCCCGTCAGAAACACCGTGATCGTCGCGCTCGTGGTGGCCATCCTGGCCGCGCTGGTGCCGCTGGACCGCCTGGCCGAAACGGTCTCCATCGGCACCCTGACCGCATTCATCGTGGTGTCAGTGGGCGTGATTGTCCTGCGCATTCAGCAACCGGATTTGCCCCGCGGTTTCAAGGTGCCTGGCTATCCGGTGACACCGATCTTGTCGATCGCGGCCTGCGGTTACATCCTGTACAGCCTGCACTGGTACACCTGGATTGCGTTCAGCGCCTGGGTAGCGGTGGCGCTGATCTTCTACTTGGTATGGGGCCGCCGGCACAGCGCACTCAACGACACCGGGAACGGCGGCATCACAACGGCCGTGCCCGTCCCCGATGACGTCGCCTAGCCGAGCCGTCGTGCTCCCAACCCGTACACCAGCGCGCGGGCACTGCCGGGATCAGGTCGACGTGGTGGAGGCTATATTTTGGCGAAGCAGCCCCAATCTCCGTTGGTATTCCTCGTCGTCGACCTCGCCGCGCGCGTAGCGTTCAGCCAGCACTTGCTCTGCGTTGCCCGCTCCCCCGGCGTGCGTCGTGCCGGCGGGCCGCTGCGACAACGACAGCAAATACCGCGCGAGAACCACCACCGCAGTGATTACCAGCGCCCAGAACACAATCGTTGTTCCGGTCGTGAGGATCCAGCTGCCCCATCCCCAGTGACCATCGTCCATCATCATCATCGAGACCGCCTTTCCAAATTCACTATGCCCCAACGCCTTCAACGGTGTGGGTGCTGCGACTAGTCCTGCTGGGCCTATGTTGAGGTTTGCATGCATCCCCGGACCCCACACATGAGAGCGCCAGACGCAGTCCGCGACGGCGATCAGCGGCCCGGCAGCCATGATGGCAATGACACTCGTCAGCGCAGCTCGAGTTTTGACTTTCATCGACTCCTTCGGCGGCCTCGCCAGCCGTTCGGCTCGCGCCAGTACGGCCAAATCGGCGGCCGCGAGCGCTTCAGCTGGGGCCGCCGTGCACAGCGTGATCAGCCCAGACAGCAGCGCTCGGCTGCTATGCCGGCGCACCGCAACGTCATCCGCGCACATCTCCAACAATCGCGAAACCTGTTGTTCCCCTTCGGTAATTAGGCTTATCCGAGGAAACACCGCGGCCAGAGCGCGCAGCACGCTGACGATCACCGCGTGGTGCCCGGCCAGGTGGGCTCGTTCATGGGCAAGCACCGCGGCCAGTTGGCGATCATCGAGTGCGGCTCGGGCGGCGCTGGTCACGACGATCGCCGGCGGTCGACCCGCGACACAGTAGGCGGCAGCTTTGGCGGCCTCGACCATCACCACGTCGGCCTCACCGGTGCGATGACCAACCAACCGCACAGCCCGAGCGTGCTCGTGCGCGCGAGCACGCATTCCCAGCACGGCGGTGGCCAGCCGCACACCGATGATCGCGGCCGCCACCGTAGCCGCCGCAGCGATCGCGAGCAGCGTGATCTGCGGCGCAATCCCGGCATCTCCGCTCATCGTGCGCTGCAAGCGGGCCAGGCAGGACGCGGCAACCGTGCGGGGATGAGTCCAATGGCTTATCACTTCGATGATGACCATCACCGAAGTCGCCACCCAGGAACCCACCACAGTGCCGATCGCGCTCAACCATGTCACCACCCCAAGGCGCGGGGCGTTTCCGCTGCCGGTCATTGCCCGTAGCAGCGGAGGCGCCGCGACGAGCATCGCCATGCTGTACAGCAGCAGGCCAACCACAACGCTGATCACTGGTTCCTTCCTTTGGCCAGCCGTCGCAGAACAGAGCGCAGGCGCTCGGATTCCTCGGCGCCGATTTGTTCGACGAAATGCTGCAGTACCAATTCGGGGCTGCCGCCGCCATCGAGGGCCTCGCGCATCAACCGCGCACTGTGCTGCTCACGCGACAGGGTGGGCCAGTACCGATAGGCCTTCCCGTCGCGTTCTCGCGCGAGCCAGCCCTTTGTATGCAAGTTGTCCATGGTGGACATCACGGTGGTGTACGCGATGGTGCGCTCGGCGGCAAGTTCATCGAAAAGCTCACGCACCGTGGTCGGTATCGCGGAGTCGCGCCTCCATATACGGTCCATGATGACTGCCTCGAGTTCGCCGAATCCTCGAATCCGCACTGCTGGTCTCCCGGTTATTACAGAGCCGCTGGTCTCGTTCGCGAGGGCTGGAACCGCGACAGCTCGAACACGCCGTCTCCAACATCTACGTACCAACATAGTACGACCACCGCCGGACGGCGGGAACCAAGAGCGAGCACACACCTAGGGGCTCTAGCTGATTCCCCCGCCTCCGCTTGCCAGCACTCCCCGCCCGGATCTAGTATCTACGTAGTTAGATAGTAGACCGGACGGTAGGCGCTCATCCACCGGAGATGTAGTCCGTTCGCAGAGGTGCTCCGCCAGTCCGAATGAGAGGAATCGACGATGGGATCTTTCGGCGAGCTGGGTTCCAGGCTCCGTGAGCGCAAGCGCGTGATCGGCGCCGTCTTGGCTTTCGCTTGTATCGCGGTGGCCAGCTTCTTGGCCGGGACCTGGGCCGGCTCCTCGCGAGTCCCCGCGCCGCGCCCGGTGACGACCTCAGCCCCGCACCCCAACAACCCGCCTAAACCGGGCGCTTCTAAGCCCGACGACATGTGTTGCGGCATGTCCATGCCCGAGATGCCCATGCCTAGCGGGATGCCCATGCCTAGCGGGATGCCTATGCCGAGTGGTATGCCCAGGCCGAGTGGTATGCCCATGCCCAGCAAAACCGGCTAGCCAGAACCAATATTGAGTTTGCGGTTGAGATCAGAGAACACCTTGCTTTATACGGTCAATAGGTCGGCAATACGTTGAGCGCCAAGCGGTCTCCGCGGCGGATGACCAGACGTGCTGCGCTCACCACGGTCGGCGCGGGCGCCGTCGTGGGTCTCGGGTATGTGCTGCGTGGGGTCCTCGGATCGCCCGCCCCAGCCGTCCGACTCGTCGACGACGGCGGCGGCATGATGGGCGTCTCCCCGACGGACATGTCCCGCTACATGGAGATGTTCAACCGGCACAACGAGTTAACCCGCACCGTCGAGGAGATCCCAGGTGGCATTCGCACCACCACCCAATCCGATTCCCCAGAACTTGCTGCGCAGCTCAAGGCGCACGTCTCGAGCATGTATTCCCACCTCGAACAGGGCGGCGAAGTCATGTGCATGAGCGACAGCCTGCCGACGCTCTTCCGGCGCGCCGACAGATACCGCCGTCAGCTCACACTCACGCCCACAGGCGTGATCGCTGAGGAAACCGCAGATGATCCCCAGCTGGTTGCGGCCATCCGTGCGCACGCCCAGGAAGTGACTGGGTTTGTACGCGACGGCATGCCGCCGATGATGCGGGGAATGATGGGTTCCGGCATGATGGGACCGGGTAGCATGATGGGACCGCCATGAGTGGCTGGAAGCCCAATACATAAGATCTGCAACCGAATTCACTCTCCGGCTGCACGTGATGAGCTCCGCCTCCTCGCGTCATCTACCCCAAGAGGCCCTGCATGGTGTTGACCTCCTGTTGTTCGGTCGTAGCGATTGAATGCGCCATCGCAACAGCCGGAGGGTACTGACCAGAACTAATTTCGCTCTGCGCCAACATGATTGCATGCTGGTGGTTTTGGATCATCATCGTCAGGAATTGCTTACTGGCATCGGCACCTAGAGCGTTCTGCAACGCTGTAATTTGCTCGGGCGACATCATCCCCGCCATTCCTTGCATTGCGGGCATCCCGGCGGTTGGGCTGGGCATCATCGGCGTCGTCGGCTGTTGCCACTGGCTCAGCCAACTCTGCATCCGCTGGATGTCGGGGTCCTCCGCAGCCTTGATCTGGTTTGCCACCTGTACCACCCGCGGGTCGATGCCCTGTTTGGTCAGGACGACGTCACTCATCTGAATGGCCTGCTTATGGCAGGGCATCATGTTTTGGGCAAACGTAATGTCAGCCGAGTTGTGCGCTTGGGCGGCCGAGGGCGCCGGAGATCCGGTCGCGGTGCCGGCAGACGGGCTGCTGGTCGCGGCCTGGTGACCTGAGCTGCTGCATGCGCTGAGCGTCACGGTGACCGCGACGGCGGCCGCGCTCAGCCTCACCAACTGTTGTCTCATGACTTACCTGTCCTTCCTGCCGCGAAAAGTGTTTACCCGTTGCTGAATCGGCACGCCAGTACGGAGACGGGTGCCCGTAAAGGAGTCTGGTTGCCGCAGAAAAAGACTACTATCTCCGTACGTAGATAGCATTATTTTGATTCCTGGACACCCCAGCGCCTGGGTAGCGGTGGCGCTGGTCTGCTACCTGGTCTGGGGCCGCCGCCACAGCGCACTCAATGGGGGCGGGGACGGCCGCGCCACTGCGGTCGTGCCCGTCGCCGAAGATGCGACTTAGGCGCTCAGACCGGAAACAGCGTGGCGAGGAACAAGATCGCCATACCCGCGGCCATCATCGCCTGACCCAGGTCACCCAACGACCGGCGCAACGTCTCGTGTTGCCGCTCATTGAAATACCGGTATGTCCAGAAGACCGCCGCGACCGCGAAGCCGGCTGCACCGATCCAGCCAACGGCACTGACTCATAAGGGCGTTTCGTGGGTTGCCGGCATGTTCATCGCAGACATGTCCATGCCCGGCATCGACATATCCGGCTGCGTGCTCGATCCGGCCGGCATCAGATGCCTGTCCATGATGGCGTACATCCAGGCCGTCGCCAGCATCATCAGGCCGTGATAGAAGTACAGCTCCCGCCGGGAGGTGGTTCGGACTGCAAAGATGGCCATCGCCGCGAACGTCACGGCCGCAAGCAGGAAAAACACTGCAGGTCCCGTTGTGGGAAGCCGTGTGCTCCACGGCCAGGCCATCACCACCATCGCGACTGCCATGACGACATGCAGTGCATGGTTGACGGCCGACGTCCATGGTCGGGGTTTGGCGATGACCGCTACCCCATATCCGACCGCGGTCAGCGCAAACAGTCCGATGACCACCCATCGGAGCACGATGTCGTGAATCATTTGATTCCCGGCCGCTCGAAATCGACGCTGGTACAAGCATCTTTCATGCCTCGCGCCCGAAGCGTCGCAACCGGAGCGAGTTTGTCACCACACTGGCGAGGAGAGCCGCCTCGGGCATACCTCACTCCAGTTCTGCTCGCCGCCCACCATATCCCACCCCACCTGGGGTGGGTAGACATCGCGCGTAGGGTCCCAATCATGCCCGTCCCCAAACGCGCCAGACTGCCAATCCGGATCGCGCTCGCGGTGGGTCTCGCGGCCGCCGTCTCGTCCGCCTGCGACAGCCACTCAGAACGGTTGGCGGACAACACACGTCAGGTGACGGTCGTGGGCTCCGGACACGTCCAAGGCGTGCCCGACACCCTCACCGCCGACATCGGTATCGAGTTCACCGCGCCGGACGCCACTCTGGCGATGAATCAGACCAACGACCGTCAGCAGGCTGTCATCAATGCCCTGGCGGGCGCCGGCGTCGATCGCAAGGACATCAGCACCACCGAGGTCGGCCTGCAACCCCAGTACGACAATTCCGGCGGCGCCATCACCGGGTACCGCGCCGACAACTCGATCCGGGTCAAGATCCACCCCGCCGACTCGGCGTCGCATGTGCTGGCAATCATCGTGGGTACCGGCGGCGACGCCACCCGGATCAATTCGGTCAGCTACTCCATCGCGGACGACTCGCAGCTGGTGAAGGACGCGCGTGCGCGGGCTTTTCAGGACGCCAAGGACCGGGCCGAGCAGTACGCAAAGCTATCCGGGCTGAAGCTGGGCAAGGTCATCTCGATCTCGGAGGCATCCGGAGCCGCGCCACCCATCCTGGCTCCGGCTCCGCGAGGCGGGGCCATGCCGTCGAATGTTCCGCTGGAGCCCGGCCAGCAGACGGTGAACTTCTCGGTCGCCGCGGTCTGGGAACTTCGGTAGGGATATCCCCGGCTTCTCCCCGGGCCGTTGACGGCCCGCATCGTCGCCGGGCGAGCGCTCAGTCTTGGTAGACCCTGGGGTCCAGGGTTCCGATGTAAGGCAGGTCGCGGTAGCGCTCGTCGTAGTCGAGGCCATAGCCCACCACGAACTCGTTGGGGATGTCGAAACCCACATAAGCGATATCCGCGTTGGCGCGCAGCGCATCTGGCTTGCGGAGCAGCGTGCAGACCCGCAGTGAATGCGGATGCCGAGTGGCCAGGTTGCGTAACAACCACGACAACGTCAGCCCGGAGTCGACCACGTCCTCGACGATCAGCACATCCCGGTCGTTGATATCGCGATCGAGGTCTTTGAGGATGCGCACCACCCCCGACGACGACGTCGACGATCCGTAGGAGCTGACCGCCATGAACTCGAACTGGGTCGGCAGCGGGATCGCGCGCGCCAGGTCGGTGACGAACATGATCGCGCCTTTGAGCACGGTGATCAACAGCAGGTCTCGGTCGTCGGCCACAGCCAGTTCGCGATAGTCCGCGCCGATCTGCGCCCCGAGCTCGGCGATGCGGGTCTGGATCTGCTCCTCGCGCAGCAACACCGATTTGATGTCCCCGGGGTACAGCTCCGGCGATTCCGCTGCCACGACCACAGCGTGCCATGTCATCGGGCTGACGACCAACGGTGGTCGGCTTAGGTTTGAGGGCCCGGCTCCTCGTCCTCGCGCTGCACGTCCCCCTCGCCGCTGCGCGGCTGGGGGTGCCCCCACTGCATCGTCGCCGGGCTGATCGGTTCCCGACGCAACGTCAAAAGCCCGCCGCTGCGGCCGGCGACCAGGCGCTGATTGCGCAGCGCGGACCCGACGGCCACTCCGCCCTGGCCACGCCAGGCGGTGATCAGCCTGTTCACGCCGCGGATCTGCTTGTCGGTCAGCCCGATCGCGCCGCCGGCAAGCAGCCAGCTGCGGATGACGCCGCGACGCACGGGGTCGGGCAGCGCCGCCAACGCCCGGGTGTCGAGTCCCTCGGCGGTCGCGGAAGTCATCATCGCCTGCGCGATCAGGGCATCGACCAGCTCGGTGTCCTCGCGCAGCGCGGTCGCGGTGCGAGCCAGCGCCTCCGCGACACCGCCGCCGAGCACCTCTTCCATCAGCGGCAGCACCTCATGGCGCAGCCGGGTCCGGGTGAAGCGGCGGTCGGTGTTGTGCGGGTCATGCCAAGCGGCCAGCCCCAGCTCAGCGCACGCGGCGTGCGTCACGCCGCGCCGCATACCCAGCAGCGGCCGGCACCAGGGCGGGTCGTAGCGGCGCATTCCGGCGATCGAGCGGGCGCCCGAACCACGGCCCAGCCCGAGCAACACGGTCTCGGCCTGATCGTCGAGGGTGTGGGCCAGCAGCACCGGACGATCGCGACGGGCGGCCTCCAGCGCGTGGTAGCGAGCATTGCGCGCGGCGGCCTCCGGACCGCCGTCTCCGCTTACCTGCACGCAAAGCACTTGGGCGTCAACGCATCCCAATTCCTCGGCTTGGCTTTTCGCGGTCGCGGCAATCGCTGCCGAGCCGCCTTGCAGACCATGGTCCACGATCAGCGCTGTGGTCGGCAGCAGGCCGGCCGCAACGGCGGTGAGCGCCAACGAGTCCGGGCCCCCGGAAAGCGCCACACACCAGTGATCGGCGGTGGCGAGGTATTCCTTGGCGAACGCCGCCACAGCCGCGCTGAGGTCGGCTACAGCACCCTGTCGATCCATCGTTGCGGGTATTCGATCTCAATCGGCCGGGGCAGGGTGTCCGGACCGGTCCAGACGGTGTTGAACCGCTCCATCCCTACCCGGCCCACTACGTGGTCCACGAACGCCTTGCCCCGGGTGTATTGGCTCAGTTTGGCCTCGATGCCCAGCAATGCGCGCAGCAGCCGTTGCAGCGGCGGCTGCTTGCGGTGCCGGCGCTCGTCGAAGCGGCTCCGGATGGTCGCGACCGACGGCACCACGACGGGCCCAACGGCATCCATCACGTGATCGGCGTGGCCCTCCAACAATGTGCCCAACACCAACAGCTGATCCAGGGCCTCGCGCTGCGGCTCGGACTGCACGGCACGCAGCAATCCCAGAACGCCTCTCGAGTGTGCGTCGGGATCGGCCGGCGACGGTTCGCCGCGGCCCCGGACGAAGTCGGCCAGCCTGCTGACGATCTGGGCCACGTCTTCGCCGCCCTCCTGAGTCAACACACCCAGCGCTTTGGACATGTAGCCGGACAGCCACGGATTGGCGGTGAACTGCACCCGATGGGTGACCTCGTGCAGGCACACCCACAACCGGAAATCGGAAGGCTCCACCCGCAATTGCCGTTCGACCGCAATGACGTTGGGATACACCAGCAGCAAGGCACCGCCGTCATGGGAAGCGGCGAACGGGTCGTACTGGCCGAGGATCCCCGATGCGACGAACGCCAGCACGGCACCGGTCTGCGCGCCGGTGACGCGTCCGGAGACGACGCCCCGCGGCTTGTCGGTGCCGCCGGTCATCACCCGCATCGACTCGGCGGCCGCGCGGATCCATCCCGGCCGGTCGACAATGCGGGCCTCGGGAACCACGCCGTTGGTGTGCAGACCGGTGATGTCGCGCACCGGAGGTTCGGCCGCCTTGGCCGCGCTCGCCAGGTTGTCGATCACCTGGCGACGGGTGTAGTCGGTGGATGGCGGACCGGGACGGGCCAGCCACTGGCCGACCGTCGCCGCGAATCCCCAGTCGACAGTGCGCCCGACGGTCAACTCCGCTGATGTAGTCACGTTGCGCATCCACACGACCATAGGGTGGCGGCCAGCGCGTCGATCGCCGTACGGCCGGTTGGGCCGGCGTCGTTGGAGATCAGCGCGAAGGTCAGCACCCGTCCACTGCGGTCGGTCACCACTCCAGCTAACGCGTTGATGGCCGTCAGCGAGCCAGTTTTAGCCCGCAACCACCCGGCCGGCCCGACGCCGGGGGCCGTATCGGCGAATCGGTCGGACAGCGTGCCGCTGCCACCGGCGATCGGCAACAGGTCCAACAGCGGCCGCAGCGCGGGCTGATCGGGCCCGGCTGCCGCCTGCACCACGGCATCGAGGATCTTGGCGGTGAGGCGGTCATCGACCGACAACCCGCTCGAGTCCTGCAGTGTCGCGCTGCCGGTATCGATATGCGCGGTGTTCAATCGGTTGGTCACCGCGTCGACGGCGCCGGCGAAGCTCAGCGACCGCTGCATGGACGCCGCCACCTCGCGGGCGATGCATTCGGCCATCACGTTGTCGGAGACGCTCATCATTTCGTTTAGTCGCTCGATCAGCGGCGCCGACTGGACAGCGGCCAGCTGCCGGGCCCCGACAAGCGCTGCATGGTTCGCGATAATCACCTGCCGCGGGTCAATACCGAGCGCGCTGGCCAGTGCGTGTCCGGCGTCCAGCGCCGGGGTCACCGATCGGCGGGACTCGTCGGTTGCCGGCTGGATACGTCCGGCGTCGAGCATCACCGATTCGATCGGCGCGATGTCGCCGCCCTCGATGTCGGCCGGATCCCAGCCGGGCGCCATGGTCGGGCCACTGAACAGCGAGGTGTCCACCTGCACCGCCGTCGGCGTCACGCCACTGCGGCGTACCTGATCGGCGAGATCGCTGATGCGCGCCGCACCGTGATACCAGGTGTCCTGGCCGGGCGGGGCCGCCGAAAGCGTTGGGTCGCCACCCCCGACCAGCACGACGGTCCCGGGCCGGTCGGCGGCCACGACTCGAGTTGTGACCCGCGCCTCGCGGTCCAGCGCCAACAGCGCGGCGGCGGTAGTGAGCGTTTTGTTTGTCGACGCCGGCTGCATCTGCACGTCGTCATGCTGCTGCCAGAGTTCTTTGGCAGTCATCGCGTCGGTGACCCGACCGCCCAGTTTGCCGAGGTTGGGATCGGCCACTACCGCCGCCAGCGTCGCGGCCAGCCCGGATTTGGTCGGCACCGGCGCGGTCGCCGCCACCGCGACGATGCTCGGCTTGGCGGTGACAGCCGGCGGCGGGGGTGGGGTCTGGGGGCCGCTGGCGCCACGACCGCTGGCGCTGAACAACGCCGTCGCCGCCACCACGGCGGCAACGATCGCCAGCACGCCCACTCCCACGATCAGGTGCGTAGACGTCCGCCACTGAGTGGGACGCATGACTCTCCTGACTCCTTTGCACCTATTGTGCCGAACCATCTGCCGGCCGACGTCTGTGGGAGCTGCCTTACACGTCCGATCCCTGGACTAGGGTTGACCCTCGACCAATGCCGACGGGCAGCGACCACCCCAGCCGAAGGAGCCGAGACGGTGGAATTCGACGTCACCATCGAGATCCCCAAGGGTCAGCGAAACAAATACGAGGTGGACCACGAGACAGGAAAGGTGCGCTTGGATCGCTACCTGTACACCTCGATGGTCTACCCGACCGACTACGGCTTCATCGACGACACCCTGGGCGAGGACGGCGACCCGCTCGACATCCTGTTGTTGCTTCCAGAGCCGCTGTTCCCGGGCGTGGGACTGACCGCGCGGCCCGTGGCCATGTTCCGGATGACCGACGAGCACGGCGGCGACGACAAGGTGCTGTGCGTGCCGGCCGGCGATCATAGGTGGGACCACATCCAGGACATCGGAGACGTCCCGGAGTTCGAGCTGGACGTCATCAAACACTTCTTCTCGCAGTACAAGGCGCTGGAGCCGGGCAAGTACGTCAAGACCGCCGATTGGGTAGGTCGCGCCGAGGCCGAAGCGGAGGTGCTGCGCTCACAGGAGCGGTTCAAGACCGACGGGCACTGACACCGACGACCGCTCGCGACAACGACGTCGTCCACGGGCACAGCGACATAAACAACATGGGCGACGTCCTCGGTTCTTCGCGCACAGCGAAATACACGACGCTGGTCTACGACGCTCTGGGGTCGAGCCGGTAGCGCCGCAAGTGGCATCCTGGCAATGTGGGCCCGCTGTTTCATTTCGCCGCGAATTTCTGGTGGCTGGTCTTCCCGCTGGGGGGCGCGATCGGCGGGAGCATGCGCGCAATCGCCGCGGCCAACGAACGGCGAGCCGAGCGACGGCTCGAACGGTACCGGCTCAAGCAGCAGGCCAAGATCGCGATCGCGGAAGCAACCGGGCGACGGCAGAACAACGCGGAGGGCTACCGGCGCGAGATCGCCAAACTCCTCACCGTGCACGATCGAACCGACACGCGCTGGCTGGACTATGAGGTCGACATCGCCAAACTGCTCGACTTCCCCCTGATGACCGACATGAGGAATCCGCTCACCATCGCCTTCCACAAGGCGAAGCGGCAGGCCGACCTGCTGCGCCCGGAACAGCCCGAGAACCTGCTCAGCGATCGGACCGCGCAACTGGAATACCGCGACGCCGTGCACGAGTACGTCAGTGCATTCGAGATCGCCGAGGCCGAAGCGATTCGCCGGCGCCGCAGCGACTTCTCCGAAGACGACCAACAGCGGCTGGCGCGGGCCCAGCACCTGCTGCAGCTCGCCCAAGACGACGCCGCCTCCCCGCAGGAACGGCAGAACGCCTATGCACGGGCAAGCAAGGAACTCGACGGGCTGATCGTGTTGCCAGCCTCCGCACGGACCAGCATCGAGCGACGCATCGCAGGCGCCATCGAGGCCTAATCGAGGCTCAGCCGCGGGTGGTGTCGCGGGTGGTGTAGAGGCTCGCGGCGGCGGCGACGGCGAGGGTCACCAGGATGACCCCGAGGGTGAGCAATGTCGGGACCTCAGGAACGTCGACATGCTCGCCGCCGTTGATGAACGGCAGGTTGTTTTCCCGCAAGGCCTGCAGGATCAGCTTGATCCCGATGAACATCAAGATGACGCCAAGGCCTTTGGAGAGATATACCAGCCGCTGCAACAGATTCGCGAGCATGAAGTACAGCTGCCGCAGGCCCATCAACGCGAATACGTTGGCGGCGAACACCAAGTAGGGCTCGCGGGTGATCCCGAAAATCGCGGGAATGGAATCGAGGGCGAAGATCAGGTCGGTACTACCGAGGGCCAGGATGACGAGCAGCATCGGCGTCAACCGCCAGCCGGAGCCGTCCTTGACGTAGAGCTTGAGACCGCGCCACTGGTCGGTGATATTCACATGCCGGCGGACGAATCGAACGGCCGCATTCTCCGCGTCGGAATCGTGGTGGTCGCGAGCCAATCCGACGGCGGCGTAGACCAGAAACGCGCCGAAGATGTAGAAAACCCACGAGAACCGCTGAATCGCCAGTGCGCCAAGGGCAATGAAGATCCCGCGGAATACCAACGCGATCACGATTCCGACGAGCAAGGCTTGCTGCTGATACACCTTGGGCACTCTGAAGGCCGTCATGATGATGATGAACAGAAAAAGGTTGTCGATGGACAGGCTGTACTCGGTGATCCATCCGGCGAGGAATTCAAGCGCGAACCGGTGGCCGTGAAACAACCAGACCCAGATATCGAAGATCAGCGCGAGTCCGACATACGCCGACAACGCGATCGTGCATTCGCGCATCGATGGTTCGCGGGGGCGGCGCGCGACAATCGCGATGTCGAACAACAGGACCGCGATCGTCACGATCACAATGACGACCCATTCGAGCACGGAAACGGACACGAGAGGCCTCCGGTCGCTGAAGTGCACTGCAACGCCCGAGGTCTCTTCCGCCGTCGCGACCATAGTCGCAACGGCCCGCGGCACGGTCGCTCGATCGTGGGCGACGTGATGACGACACCGCGGCGGAGGAATACTCCCCTCTGCCGTCAGTCTGCAGGACGGAATCATCCCAGCCCACGGCGGCACCGCGATTTCACTGAGTATTTTCGAACCGTGGTGATGCCCGAGGTCTGCGACGTGGCGTCACGGTGACGGACGTCGGCGGGACCCCTAACATCGGAGCCTCCGCCAGCCCGATCGCGCGCGGCAACGTGGCCCGGGTGGGTACGGCGACCGTGCTGACCGCCCTGTGCGGCTACGCGGTGGTCTACCTGGCGGCCCGTGATCTGGCTCCGGCGGGCTTTTCGGTCTTCGCGGTCTTTTGGGGGGCGTTCGGGCTGGTCACCGGGTCCGCCAACGGCCTGCTGCAGGAAACCACCCGAGAAGTCCGCGCCGAGGGCTATGAAAGCCGAGCCGAAGTGGTGCCGGGCCGGCGCACCCATCCGCTGCGGGTGGCCAGCATGGTCGGGGTCGGCGCGGCTCTGGTGATCGCTGGCAGCTCACCGTTGTGGAGCAGCCGGGTCTTCGTCGAAGCCCCCTGGCTGTCGGTGGGCCTGCTCAGCGTCGGGCTGGCCGGGTTCTGCTTGCACGCCACGTTGCTGGGCATGCTGGCCGGGGCCAACCACTGGACACAATACGGGGCGCTGATGGTCACCGACGCGGTAATCCGAGTGGCGGTTGCGGTGGCCACTTTTGTGATCGGCTGGGGCCTGGTCGGGTTCCTGTGGGCCACCGTCGCGGGCGCGATGGCCTGGCTGATCATGATCCTGGCCTCGCCGACGACCAGGGCCGCGGCCCGGCTGCTGACACCGGGCAACACCGCGACATTCCTGCGCGGGGCGGCTCATTCGATCACCGCGGCCGGTGCCAGCGCGATTTTGGTGATGGGGTTTCCGGTGCTGCTGAAGGCGACTTCCAACCAGCTCGGCGCGGACGGCGGGGTGGTCATCCTGGCGGTCACCTTGACTCGCGCGCCGCTGCTGGTGCCGCTGACCGCGCTGCAGGGCAATCTGATCGCGCACTTCGTCGACGAGCGGACCGAACGGCTGCGGGCGCTGATCGCACCGGCGGCGCTGGTCGCCGGGATCGGCGCGCTCGGCGTGCTGGCGGCGGGGCTGGTCGGGCCCTGGCTGCTGCGGGTCGGCTTCGGCGCCGACTACTACGCCGGCGGCGCGCTGTTGGCCTGGTTGACTGCTGCCGCGGTGGCGATCGCCATGCTGACCCTCACCGGGGCGGCCACGGTTGCGGCTGCGATGCACCGCGCCTATGCGCTGGGCTGGGTCGGGGCGACGGTGGCGTCGACGCTGCTGCTGTTGTTGCCGCTGCCGCTGGAGACTCGCACCGTGGTCGCGTTGTTGTGCGGTCCGCTGGTGGGTATCGGGGTGCATCTGGCCGCGCTGTCGCGCGCCGGCGGCTGATCAGCCGAGTTGGGTGCTCAGGCGTGTAACTTGTGGGCATCGAAATGCTCAGCGAAACGCGCAACGTCTGGATCATCGTCCCAGCCTTCAACGAAGCCGGCGTCATCGGCGACGTCATCGGCGATCTGCGCTCGGTTTTCGCCCACGTCGTGTGCGTGGACGACGGCAGCGGCGACGACACCGGCGACATCGCGCTGCGGGCCGGGGCCCATCTGGTGTGCCACCCGGTGAACCTGGGCCAGGGTGCGGCGATCCAGACCGGCGTCGAGTACGCCCGGCGCCAGCCCGGCGCGCAGGTCTTCGCCACCTTCGACGGCGACGGTCAGCACCGCGTCAAGGACCTCGTCACGATGATCGATCGGCTGGGCGCCGGCGACGTCGACGTCGTCATCGGAACGCGATTCGGCCAGGGTGTCTCCAGGCCGCCGCTGCTGAAACGCGTTGTGTTGCAGACGGCCGCGAGGCTGAGCCCGCGCGGCCGCAGGCTGGGGTTGACCGACAGCCATAACGGACTGCGGGTGTTCAACAAGACCGTCGCCGACGGGCTGGACATCACCATGATCGGGATGAGCCACGCCACCGAGTTCATCATGCTGATCGCCGAGAACCGTTGGCGCGTTGCCGAGGAACCCGTCGAGGTGCTCTACACCGAATACTCCCAATCCAAGGGCCAACCACTGCTCAACGGTGTCAACATCATTTTCGACGGATTCCTGCGAGGAAGGATGCGGCGATGAACTGGATTCAGGGTCTGCTGATCACGTCGATCGTCGCGTTGCTGGTTTACCTGCTGAGGTCTCGTCGCAGCGCTCAGTCGAAGGCCTGGGTCAAAGTCGGCTATCTGGTGTTCGTGCTGGCCGGTGTGTACGCCGTGCTGCGGCCCAACGACACCACGGTGGTGGCGCACTGGGTCGGGGTGGACCGCGGCACCGACCTGATGCTCTACGCGCTGATCATCGCGTTCAGCTTCACCACGTTGAGCACCTACATGCGGTTCAAAGACCTGGAGCTGCGTTATGCGCGATTGGCCCGCGCGGTCGCGCTGGAAGGCGCGCAAGTGCCCGACGGGGTTTAGGCAACAGAAGTACCTGCCCCGATAACCCAGCCGAACACCCGTGAGGTAAGCAGTACAAGCCCGAGTGAAACGGCCGCGACGACGACGAGGCCGACGACCGCCACCAGCAGGGGGCGCCAGCCCGTGCGGACCAGTTCCCGAATGTTGGTGTTCAACCCGACGCCGGCAAAGGTCAAGAGAAATGCCCACTTCGACACGTTGGCGATGTTGGCGCTTTGGCCCTTGCTCAACCAGCCTGCTGTCGCGATCGCCGACACCGCCAGGAAACCCAGGATGAACTTGGGGAATTTCTCCCAGATGAACGACGCCCGCGCCCGCAGCCCCGGTGCGATGTGGTCTGCCTGACCGCGCGAAGCCCAGTAAAGAGCGAAACCCAGTACCACGAAACCAATGAGAGCGTTGCGTGTGGACTTCACCAGCACCGCAATCTTTCCCGCTTGCTCGGAATACAGGTAGCCCGTGGCGGTGGTCTCGGCGGTGTTGTCGACCGCCAGACCGGCCCACAAGCCGAATTCGTGGTCGGTGAGCCCGATCCCGTGTCCAAGTAGCGGCAATGTGAACAATGCGACGGCCCCAAGCGCCAAGATCGCCGCGATCGCATAGCCGACGTCGGAGTTGCGGGCGCGGATGGCTCCCTTGGCGGCCACGATGGCCGAGACACCGCAGATCGAGGTCCCGATGGCGAGCAGCGAACCAAGCTTTCCCGACAATCCGAACAGGTGCGCAGCCGCGAGAATGATCGCGCCGGCGACAACCATGTCCACCAGGATCTGGACCAGCGAGATACCGCCGAGTCTGACGATATCGCCAAGTACGAAACGCACTCCGAGGGCCACAATCCCGACCTTCAACCAGAATTCGTAAGTCTGGACTCCGGGCCGGAAGACGCGATGCAGACCGACGGTGTTCGTGACGAGCAAACCGAACACGATCGCCCACAACACATATTCGATGTCGGGTACTGTCCAATGCTCTTGCCGGGCAAGGGATTTCCATCCTACCTGCGCGTATTTGCCGAGCAACCCGACTGCGATCAACAGCAAGACGCCCGGCAGGTACACCAGCAGGTTACGGCTGCTGAAGATGGCCTCCTCGGAAGGCTCCGTCGTATCGACGAGTTGGGTGCTCACCGCGTCACCACGGAATCTTGGGCAGCAGCCCGGCCACGGCCAACAGCACCACAACGCCGGCCACTATCGTGGCCCACCAATCAACGCCGATCCGCCCCAGCCGTTCGCCCCAGTTTGGCGCACCCTGGGCGGCTGTGTGATCGGCTCGATCTTCCTCGGTCACCGCAATCTCCTTAACGCCGATTCCTTGGCAGATGCTGACTGCCAACCCGCGCACCGGACAAGAGATTGGCTCCGCTTGATTATTGGCCCGCGCGGTCGCGCTGGTAGCCGCGCAAGCACGCGAACCAGCCTAAGCCGTTGGCGCAGGTTTGTCGTATGATCATGACATGGCTACGACAACCGCTGACCTTCATGCCCTCCTTGGTCGCGTTAATGAAGCGACCAAGTTGTTACAGCGGTCTAGGACAGTTCCCGACACGGTTTCCCAATTGATCGACAGCTTCGCTCCGACGCTTGGGGCCGAAACGCCCTTGCGCCTCGATGCCGACCCATATCTGACAACAACTTTATGGGCTGCCGCGTATAGCGCGGAAAAAGCGCTGCGCCGCGATAACGATGCAGACCGGCGGCGCGACGTTCGCATTGCGTTGGAGCAGTTTCGCCACGCATTGGGTGACATTACTGAAAATCAGCCGTACAACGATGATGCGCCCGTTCGCGACGTACTTGCCCGGACGGCCGAGATCCTCGCCGCCCCGCAGAAGACTCTCGCCGACCTGCTCGGGGTTTCCGTTCGCCAGCTTCAGCGCTGGCTCAGTGAGGACGGACCCGAGCCGGCGGCAGATGATGCGGCGCGCATCCGTGCGGTTGGGCAACTCGTGAACCAACTACGCCACTCATTCACGGGTCCCGGAGTAGTCGCCTGGTTCTATCGGGAGCACCCACTGCTCGGCCGACGCCCGATTGAGGCGCTCGACGATCCGCTCAGCTTCCCGCAAGTGTTAGGGGCCGCCACTGCAGCTCGTGCCATGACGGTATGAGACTGACGGTATTTCGTCACGCCGCGTACGACTCGCCGTTGTGGGCGTTTCCCAGCTCACGCGGTGGTCGTTTTAATCGGGGCAGGACCGAAATCGTGCAGTACCTGAGTCTTCACCCGCTCGGCCCCGCCGCCGAGATGCTTCGTCACAACGTCGGACCGAACGGTAATCCGGACGACGTCATTTTGAACTTGTGGACAGCGCTCATCGACGTCGATGACGTGACACGCGTCGACTTCGACGATTGTGTCAGGTACGGTCTGACGCCCGATGAGCTCGTCGGCGACGACTATGCCCCCACGCGGGCGTTGGCAGATCACGTCCGAGGTAGCGGAGCAATGGCAATGATTGTCCCATCGGCCGCACTGCCCGGAACGCACAACCTCGTCTTGTTTGGCGTCCGAGTGCTGAATCCGTTTCTCAGCCAACCGCTTACGCCCGAAGAGATCCCGACCGGCCACCTTACCGACGGAGCACGCTCTCCGGCCGAGGTGGTCTCAACCGTGCGGTGGCTCGGCGCTCCGCATAAGGCGTTGGAGCAGTGGAAAACTACTGGTAACTACGACCTATTCGACGATCCCATGGCGACCCCTTGGTGATGGCGAGAACGACGCTGGCACTTTAGTCGGCGTGGGTGCGCCGGAAGTACTCCACTGTGCGGCGGACACCGTCATCCAGCTTCACCTGCGGGCACCAGCCCAAAACCCTTTCGGCTAAACCGATGTCGAGGCAAGACCGTTCCAGGTCGCCCAGTCGCGGTGGAAAAAACTCCGGGTCATCGTGTGCGCCGACGGCAGCGGCCACCGCTGAATGCAGTTGGCGGTCCGAGGTTTCCGCACCGGTGCCGATGTTGAACCGCTGCCCGCCGCCGGCCGGACCCGAGGCCCTGACGAACGCCTCCACCACGTCGTCGACGAACACGTAGTCGCGGGTGTGTGAGCCGTCGCCAAAAACCTTGGTGGGCTTCCCGGACAGCAGCGCCTGGGCGAAGATCGCCACCACCCCGGCCTCACCGTGCGGATCCTGACGCGGGCCGTAGACATTGGCCGGCGCGATGTGCGAGCACTCCAGGCCGTATAGATGCCGGAACGTGTTGAGGTAGATCTCCCCCGCAACCTTGCCCGCCGCATACGGCGACGCCGGGTCGGTGGGCACGTCCTCACCGGTCGGATACGACGGCGGGGTTCCGTAGATCGATCCACCCGACGAGGTGTGCACAACCTTGCGCACACCGGCGCGCCGGGCTGCGTCAGCGAGCCGCACGGTGCCGACCACATTGACCGACGCGTCGAATTGCGGATCGGCCACCGAGTGCCGCACGTCGATCTGCGCGGCTAGGTGAAACACCACCTCCGGGCGGTGCTCGTCCAGGATCGTCTCCAGATCGGCAGTTACGATGTCGGCCTCGAAGAAGACGAATGCAGGGGTGTCGGCCAAGTGCTCGATGTTGGTGGCCCGCCCGGACGCGAAGTTATCCAGGCCCACGACGCGGTGCCCGTCGCTCAGCAACCGGTCGACTAGCGTCGACCCGATGAACCCGGCTGCCCCGGTGACCAGTGCGCGCACCGGCCCACCATACCGACGGGCTGCCCGGATTCTGTCGGCGGCGCGGATGCCCGCCAGCCTGGCCGGAATTCCGAAGGTCGCGCTGGCGGCGGCCGCGCTGATCGCGGTGCAGCTGGTGATCCGCGCGGTGCTGGCGTTTCGGGGCTACTTCTATTGGGATGACCTGATCCTGGTCGGCCGGGCCGGCACGCACGGCCTGCTGTCGCCGTCGTATCTGTTCGACGACCACGACGGCCACGTGATGCCGGCGGCCTTCCTGGTTGCCGGCGCGATCACCCGGCTGGCGCCGTTGAGCTGGACCGGACCCGCCATCAGCCTGCTGGTGCTGCAATCGTTGGCTTCGCTGGCGCTGCTGCGGGCGCTGCATGTGATCCTGGGCTGGCGGCCGGTCCTGCTCATTCCCTTGACCTTTGCGCTGTTCACGCCGTTGGGTGTTCCGGGATTTGCATGGTGGGCGGCGGCACTGAACTCGCTGCCGATGCTGGCCGCGCTGGCCTGGGTCTGCGCCGATGCGATCATGCTGATCCGAACCCGCGACCAGCGCTACGCGGTGAGCGGCGTGCTGGTCTACCTCGGTGGGCTGTTGTTCTTCGAAAAGGCGGCGGTGATTCCCTTCGCCGCGTTCGCGATTGCCGCACTGCTGCGCCACGTACACGGTGATCGCGGGGCGCTGGCAGCGGTTTCAGCGGTGTGGCGGGCGGGGATTCGGCTGTGGACGGTGTCGCTGGCGCTGACCGCCGCGTGGATCGCGGTCTATGTGGTCGTGGTCAACCAACAGCGGTGGAGTTCAGATCTGCCGATGACGTGGGATCTGCTGCGTCGCTCGGTCACTCACGGGATCGTTCCCGGTTTGGCCGGAGGGCCGTGGGCCTGGGCGCGCTGGGCACCGGCCTCGCCGTGGGCTACCCCGCCGCTGGCGGCCAGGGTGCTCGGCTGGCTGGTGCTGGCCGCGGCGTTGGTGGTCACGCTGGCCCGCAAACGGCGCATTGTCCCGCTCTGGCTAACTGCGGCCGGATACGTCGTCGCCTGCCAAGTGCCGATCTATCTGATGCGCTCATCGCGGTTCACCGCTCTCGAACTGGCCCAGACGTTGCGATATTTCCCCGATCTCGTCGTAGTTCTGGCGCTGCTGGCCGCGGTCGGGTTCTGCGCACCGAACCGTCCGTCGTCACACTGGCTGGACGTGTCCGCGGGCCGCGCAGTGGTGACGACCGCTGTGGCGGCGGCCTTCGTGGCCAGCAGCTGGTATTCGACGGCGACGTTTCTGACCTCCTGGCGGGACAACCCCGCCGAGCCCTACCTGCAGAATGCCCGCCGTGGTTTGGCCGCCGCGCACGCGGCCTCGAATGCGCCGCTGCTGGATCAAGAGGTCGATCCGCTGGTGTTGGGTCGGGTGGCCTGGCCGGAGAACCTCGCGAGCCACATGTTCGCGCTGCTGCGGGACCGCCCGGAATTCGCTTCGGCAACAACGCAATTGCGAATACTGGACAGCTCAGGCCGATTAGCCGACGCGCAAGTGACCTGGGTCCGCACGATCCTGCCGGGGCCGGTGCCGCAGTGCGGCTACTTCGTTCAGCCGGACCGGCCGGTGCGACTCGGTCTCAGCGGCCCACTGCTGCCGACGGATTGGACCACCGAGATCAACTATCTGGCCAACAGCGACGGCTCGATGACGCTGTCGCTGTCCGAGGGGCCCGACAGAAAGGTTCCGGTGCATCCGGGGCTCAACCGGGTCTTTGTCCGGCTGCCCGGCGCGGGCAATGCCATCACGGTGCGAGCCGACACGGCCGCGCTCGCGGTCTGCGTCGCGGCCGGGCCGGTGGGCTATGCCGCGCCACGATCGAGCCACCTAGGAGAATCGAACTCCTGACCTGCTCATTACGAGTGAGCCGCTCTACCGACTGAGCTAAGGTGGCGTGCCCTGCCGGGCGGCACGAGTCTACGGCAGCGCGACTTGCGCACCCAACTTCAGCCGGGCGTCGTCAATCGCGCAGTGCCTGGCCGATCGTGGCGACCATGGCGTCGACGGCGAACTTGGGCTTGACGTTGACAGCCAGCGCTTCGCGGCACTCCAGCACAGCTTCGATGCAACGCAGCAACCGCTCTGGCGGGACGTGTGCGGACATCGCCGCGATGGGCTCCGCCATGTCGGGGTGGTTGCGCCGCACAACTCCGGCATTGGCGGCCACCAACAGCGCGTCGCGAAAGTAGGTCGCGAGGTCGATCAGGGCGCGGTCTAGGGCATCCCGCGACGCCCTAGTCTGACGCGACTTCTGCCGTCGCTCAAGGTCTTTGATCGCGCCGGTGGCTCCGCGCAACGCGCCGGCAGTGCCCTTGCCGGTGCCTCCCGCGCCCAGCGCAGTGCGCAGCTCCTCGGTTTCGGCCTCGTCGCGCCCGGCGGTCAGCACCGCCGCCTCGGCCTCGGCCGCGGCCACCAGCGCCTCGGCGGCAGCGTAGGCCTTCGATCGGGTGGCCGCGTCGCGGGCCAGACTCAACGCCTGCAACCGCCGCTCGCGCGCCTCCGGATCGGTTGCCAGCCGCCGCGCCCGCCCGACGTGGCCGCCACTGACCGACGCAGCCCAGGTCGCGGTCTCGGCCGTCAGAGCGTCGCCGTCGATCAATACCTGAGCGATGGCCTCCGGCGAGGGAGTCACCAGCGCGATATGCCGGCAGCGGGAGCGCAGCGTGAGCGCGATGTCCTCGGGATCAACCGACGGCGCGCAGAGCAGAAACACCGTGGATGGCGGCGGCTCCTCGACCACTTTCAGCAAAGCATTCGCTGCGCCTTCGGTCAGCCGGTCCGCGTCCTCGATCAGCACGATCTGCCAGCGGCCGGTGCTCGGCCGGCGAGACGCGATCTGGACTATCGCACGCATCTCGTCGACGCCAATGGACAGCCCCTCGGGGATGACGCGGCGAACGTCGGCGTGCGTGCCGGCCATCGTCGTAGTGCAGGCACGGCATTCTCCGCAGCCGGGCACGCCGGCCGATCTGCACTGCAACGCAGCGGCAAAGCACAGCGCCGCCACCGAGCGCCCCGAGCCGGGTGGGCCGGTGATCAGCCAGGCATGCGTCATCGCGGCGGTGTGAGCCGAATCACCGCGGGCCGCCTCGGCGGCGGCCACCAGGTCGGCTTCGACCGACTCCTGGCCAACCAGCCGTGTGAATACCCGCGACATCACCGGCAACAGTACTGGTCACCGCTGACGTCCCCGCAACACAAGCGGCTGTGCACGGAACGTTTTGGCTACTTTTTCGTCGCCGACGACCGATACGGTGGTTTGGTGAGCACGGCAGCAGCACTCCCCGGGCGGATCAGCGCATTCGTCCAATGGTTTGTGCGCACGCCGTGGCCGGTTTTTACGCTGAGCCAGCTGCAGGCCGACATCATCGGCGCACTGCTGGTGCTGGGCTTCCTGCGTTACGGGCTGCCACCCGAAGACCGCATCGAACTGCAAGAACTGCCGGCCCTCAACCTGGCCGCCTTCACCGGATCGATCGTCCTGCTGTTCCTACTCGGAACCGCGATCAGCGCGCGGCTGCTGGTGCCGGTGTTCCGGTGGCAGCGCCGCGATGCTCTGCTCACCGACACCGACACCGACCCCGCCGCCACCGAGCTGGCCCGCAGCCGCGCGCTGCGGACGCCCTTCTATCGCACGGTGATCAACTTGGCGTCCTGGTGCATCGGCGGCACGGTCTTCATCATCGCCAGCTGGCCGGTGGCCGGGCACGCCGCGCCGGTGGTGGCCGTCGCCATCGCCCTGGGTGCCACTGCCACCGCGATCATCGGCTATCTGCAGTCCGAGCGGGTGCTGCGTCCGGTGGCCGTTGCCGCCCTGCGCGGCGGGCTGCCGGAGAACATCCGGGCATCGGGTGTCATCGGGCGCCAGATGCTCACCTGGGCGCTCTCCACCGGGGTGCCGTTGCTGGCGATCGTGCTGGCCGTGGTGGGAGACAAGGCTGCGTACCTTCATGGGCCGCCGGAGAAGCTGTTGAACCCGATCCTGCTACTGGCGCTGCTGGCGCTGGGCATCGGGCTGGCCAGCACGCTGCTGGTAGCCATGTCGATCGCCGACCCGCTGCGCCAGTTGCGCTGGGCCCTCGGCGAGGTACAGCGCGGTAACTACAACGCGCACATGCAGATTTACGACGCCAGCGAGTTGGGGCTGCTGCAGGCCGGCTTCAACGACATGGTGCGCGACCTGTCCGAGCGGCAGCGGCTGCGCGACCTGTTCGGCCGCTACGTGGGTGAGGACGTCGCTCGCCGGGCATTAGAGCGCGGCACCGAATTGGGCGGCCAGGAGCGCGATGTCGCGGTGCTGTTTGTCGATCTGGTCGGCTCGACCAAGCTCGCGGCGACACGACCGCCCGCAGAGGTGGTCCTGCTGCTCAACGAGTTCTTCCGCGTGGTGGTCGACACCGTCGGCCGGCACGGTGGTTTCGTCAACAAATTCCAGGGCGATGCCGCACTGGCCATCTTCGGCGCACCGATCGAGCACCCCGACGCGTCTGGCGGCGCACTGGCAGCGGCCCGTGAGCTGCACGACGAGCTGCTCCCGGTGATCGGCTCCGCGGAGTTCGGCATCGGGGTGTCCTCCGGGCGCGCCATCGCCGGCCACATCGGCGCGCAGGCCCGTTTCGAGTACACAGTGATCGGTGATCCGGTCAACGAGGCCGCGCGGCTCACCGAGCTCGCCAAGCTTGAAGACGGCCACGTGCTGGCCTCGGCCGTCGCGGTCAGCGGCGCGCTTGACGCCGAAGCCTTGTGCTGGGACGTTGCCGAAGTCGTCGCGCTGCGCGGACGCAACGCCCCCACTCAACTGGCGCGGCCGCTCAACCTTGCCGCACCGGAGGAGGTGTCCAGCGAAATCGGCTAGCTGCCCGGCGGCGGGCTAGTCGGCACTGCAGTGAGGTCGCCCGGCGTCAGCGGGCCGATGTCCACAGACGTCTTCCCGGGCTGCCCGGCGGGGTCGGTACCGAGGTTCAACAGGTCGCTGAGGCCCGGCACGCTAGACGGCTGGTCGCCGTTCGGGGCGTCGGACTCGGTGATGTTCTGCACCACCACCGGGGTCTCCAACCCGTACATGACCTGCAACAAGTCGCCGACGGACGGGCTGTTCGCATCCGGGTTGTCGTGCGTGTTCCCGGAGAGTTGCACCGCGGGCACCTCAATGTCACGTAGCGGCGGCGCCGCTGGCGCTGCGATGATGATGCTGACGCCACCGAGCGCAATACCTGCGGTTAAGCAGTATCGTGCAGCGGATCGCATGGCTCTCCTAGGTGCCACCGTGACCGGTTCACAGCGGACATAGCGTTACTCTACCTGAGAACAGGCTGAGAATCACCAGTTTTTAAGCAAAAAACTGGAAAAAAGAAACCTGAGGAGACGCGATGCCGCGACGCGCTCGCGTGTCCGGCGCCCTCCACGCCCCGGAGCGCCCCGGAGCAGGGGTTTCAGCCGCCTGCCGACGATGCGGGCCGTGCCAGCGGCCCGAGGTGGGGGAACCGGGAGAGCCGGGCCATCAGGTGCGCTTGGCCGCCTTTTTCGCCGGACTCTTGCGCGCGGTCTTCTTGGCCGTCCGTTTCACCGGGCCCCGGGCCCGCCGGTCGGCCAGTAGTTCCGCCGCGCGCTCATCGGTGATCGACAACACGTCGTCGCCTTTGCGCAGACTGGCGTTGGTCTCGCCGTCGGTGACGTACGGGCCGAACCGGCCGTCCTTGATCACCATCTGCTTGCCCGACGCCGGGTCGTTGCCCAGCTCACGCAGCGGCGGTGCCGCGGCGCCCTGCCGACCACGACGTTTCGGCTCCGCATAGAGCTTCAGCGCTTCCTCGAGAGTGATCTCGAACATCTGGTCTTCGGTGGCCAGCGAGCGAGAGTCGTTGCCGCGCTTCAAGTATGGGCCATAACGCCCGTTTTGCGCGGTGATCTCCTCACCAGAGTCAGGATCGACACCGACGACGCGGGGCAGCGACAGGAGTTTCAGCGCGTCGTCGAGCGTGACGGTCTGCAAATCCATACTGCGCAGCAGCGAACCCGTGCGCGGCTTGGGCCCGGTGGGTTTCTTGCCCTTCTTGGCCCCCTGATCAGCGGGGCCGTCGGGGTCATTGGGCGGCTCCGGCAGGATCTCGGTGACATATGGCCCATAGCGACCGTCTTTGGCGACGATCTCGTGGCCGGTCTCCGGATCCACGCCGAGCGTGCGGCCCTCCTGCGGTGCGGCGAAAAGCTGCTCGGCCACCTCTAAGGTCAGCTCATCGGGGGTGAGCGTGTCGTTGAGGTTGGCCCGCTGCGGTTTCAGCTCCCCGTCGTCGCCAAGTACCATCCGTTCCAAGTAGGGCCCGTTCTTGCCCACCCGCACAGAGATGGTGCGTCCTTCGGCATCGTCAAAAAGCTTGATGGAGTTGACTTCCCGAGCGTCGATCCCTTCGAGATTGACCCCGACCAGCTTTTTCAGCCCGCCGGATCGGGCTACCGAGTCGGGCACGCCATGGTCGCCGCCGAAGTAGAAGTTGTTGAGCCAGTTGGTGCGATGCTCGTTACCCGAAGCGATCTCGTCGAGCTCGTCTTCCATCGCGGCGGTGAATCCGTAGTCGACCAGCCGCCCGAAATGCTGTTCCAGCAGCCCGGTGACGGCGAACGCCACCCACGACGGCACCAGGGCGCTGCCCTTCTTGTGCACGTAGCCGCGGTCCTGGATGGTCTTGATGATCGACGAATAGGTCGACGGGCGGCCAATGCCGAGCTCTTCGAGCGCCTTGACCAGAGAGGCCTCGGTGTAGCGCGCGGGCGGGTTGGTGGAGTGGCCGTCGGGGGTGAGTTCGGTGGCGTCCAGCCGCTGCCCCTCGCTCAGGTGTGGCAGCCGCCGCTCGGCGTCGTCGGCTTCGCCGCCGGCCAGTTCGTCCACGGTTTCCACGTAGGCCTTGAGGAAGCCCGCGAAGGTGATCGTGCGCCCGCTGGCAGAGAACACCACCTGCTGGCTTCCCGATTGGCCGCCGATCCGCAGGCTCAGCGTCGTGCCGCGGGCGTCGGCCATCTGCGAGGCCACCGTGCGTTGCCAGATCAGCTCGTAAAGCCGGAAGTCGTCGCCGTCGAGTTCGCGGCGCACCGCGTCCGGAGTGGCGAACGTGTCACCGGCCGGCCGGATCGCTTCGTGCGCTTCCTGGGCGTTTTTCACCTTGCGGGTGTACTGCCGGGGCGACGGGTAGACGTACTCCTCGCCGTAGAGCTGGCGGGCCTGGGTGCGCGCGGCGTTGATCGCCGACTCCGACAGCGTCGTCGAGTCGGTCCGCATATAAGTGATGTAGCCGTTCTCGTAGAGCCGCTGCGCGATGCTCATCGTCCGCTCTGAGGAGAACCGCAGCTTGCGGCCGGCTTCCTGTTGCAGCGTCGAGGTCATGAACGGCGGATACGGACGACGGGTGTAGGGCTTTTCCTCCACCGAGGCCACGGTCAGCTGCGCGCCGCGCAAACCCGCGGCCAGCTCATTGGCGCGAAACTCGTCCAGCACCACGACCTCGTCGGGCTTGCGCACGGCGCCCAGCGAGTCGAAGTCGCGTCCGGTCGCCACCCGCAACCCGTCGACGTTGGTCAGTCGCGCGGTGAAGGTGGGCGGCTGGGCCTTCGGGTCGGACACGCTGGCGTCCAGTTCGGCGACCACGTCCCAGTACGCAGCGCTGCGGAACGCCATGCGGTCGCGCTCACGCTGCACGATGATGCGGGTGGCCACCGACTGGACCCGGCCCGCCGACAGCTTGGGTGCGACCTTCTTCCACAGCACCGGGCTGACCTCGTAGCCGTACAGCCGATCCAGAATCCGGCGGGTCTCCTGGGCGTCGACCAGGTCGATGTCCAGGTCACGTGGGTGTTCGGCAGCCGCGCGGATCGCCGGTTCGGTGATCTCGTGGAAGACCATGCGCTTGACCGGAATGTTGGGCTTCAGCGTCTCCAGCAGATGCCAGGCAATGGCCTCGCCCTCGCGGTCGCCGTCAGTGGCCAGATAGAGCTCGTCGACGTCTTTAAGCAAGCCTTTGAGTTCACTGACCGTGCTCTTCTTGTCCGGGCTGATGATGTAGAGCGGCTCGAAGTCGGCGTCGACGTTCACCCCGAGCCGGGCCCACGGCTGCGACTTGTACTTCGCGGGCACGTCGGCCGCCGCCCGCGGCAGGTCGCGAATGTGACCTCGCGAGGACTCCACGACGTAGTTCGCGCCCAGGTAGCCGGCTAATTTGCGCGCCTTCGTCGGCGACTCGACGATAACGAGTCGCCGCGTGGTTCCATTGCCCCGCCCATTGACAGGGCCAGCCCGGTCGGCTTCAGCCACCTGCGGTTACGCTCACTTTCCACTTCTCCCCGAGGCATCTCCAGGCCCCCGAGCCAGTCCCGCCGGCGCAGGTCCAGCGACCGGCCGGCTCCTGAAATTTAGGTTCTGCGGTGCCCGTTCGGCCGTGCAGACACCTGACAATGTGGCACCCGGGATGGGCCGACGCAAACCGACCCCCCGTTTAGAGCCCATCAAATTGCCGCTAAACGTGCGGCCAGTAGGGCAACGCCGCTGCGGCGTCAGGGGGTTCCCCAACGCTTTCTACTAGGCGCGATAGCCTGCGGCGGCCGCTGATCCGCAGCGCCGGCCGGGCTCCGCGAGTGCCGATCAGCGTCGGTGCTATCCCGACCCGCATCAGCGCCGACGCCAGCGGTGAGTGGGTGTCCGGTGCGTGCGGATCCAGTCCGAGCAGATAACGGTCGGCTTCCGGGTTGCCCGCCGCCAGGATCCAGGCCCGCAGCTCCCGCGGCCCCGGCAACCACAGCGGGGGGACGGTCTTCACCGCGCCGCGCGTCCAATCGCCGGCGATGGAACGTAGCCGCACGTCGACTGTGGTCCGTACCAGCGGAGTGTTTTCGTCAGTCTGGGTGATTTCGGCCACCAAACCGGCCTCGTCGATCATCTCGGCCAGCGCCTCCGCCCGCCAGGGCTGATCGACGACCACCGACAGCCTGGCTCCATCGCCGACCGTCACAATCTGGCCCGCGGCGGCCAGCACCCCGGTGAGGTCGCCGACCGCAGGCGGCACCGACTCCGCCGAGAAGAAGGACAGCTGGCTCACATCACCGACACTAAGCGCCCGGATGACGTTGTGCGCCGTGACACGGCGCGCACTGTAGCCGGGCAATGGTGGCCGCCGGCCGCGTGCTTTGCGCAGCGGCCGGGCGACCACAGCGAGAACCCCCCGACCGAACCCGGTAACTCCGGACCGCGCGGGGGGTTGTCGTTAGAGGCTGCTCAGATTGAGCGGACGCCGGTGGCCTGGGGACCCTTGGGGCTCTGGCCGACTTCGAATTCGACCCGCTGGTTCTCCTCAAGGGTGCGGAAGCCGGATCCCTGGATCTCCGTGTAGTGGACAAACACGTCGGCCGAACCGTCCTCGGGGGCGATGAAGCCGAATCCCTTCTCCGCGTTGAACCACTTCACAGTTCCCTGTGGCATTTCTTGATGTTTCCTTTACTTCTCGGGTGCGGTGCACCGCCTTTCGGTGCCCCGGGCCCCGTTCCGACCGCTAGACCTTGCCGAGTCGCCGGAACTTCACCCGACCTACAACCTCGCAGGAACCGCGGCCGCAACGTCGATCCTGCGAAAGTTTTACACGAACACAGAAGCTGCGACCGCAAACAGTCAATCATGTTCATCGCGTCTGCGACAGCCTCAGGTGATCAATTCAGCTACCAAGAGGTAAACAATTCAGGTGCGAAGCCGAAACCGCTGGCCGCAGGCCCGCCGCCGGTCGAGGTATTCGGCAATTGGTTCACGTCAGGAGGAGCGGAAACATGGTGACGTTCGGCAGCGAACTGCTCGCCGCCGCGGTCGCCGGCAGCGAACCGGGAGACCATCCGCTGCGCCACGTCGCCGAGCTGCCACCAAGGCTCGGCCGCCGACGCCCGTGGCCGGCATGGGCCGAGCCGGACGTGGTGCGCGCGTTCACCGATCGCGGTGTCAGCTCGCCGTGGGCACATCAGGTTGAGGCGGCGGACCTGGCCCATGCCGGCCGTCACGTGGTTATCAGCACCGGCACGGCGTCGGGGAAATCGCTGGCCTATCAACTCCCCATCCTGAACGCGCTGGCGATCGATCCGCGGGCCCGGGCGCTCTACCTGTCGCCGACGAAAGCGCTTGGCCACGACCAGTTGCGCGCCGCGCATGCGCTGACCGCGGCGGTGCCCCGGCTGGGTGACGTCGCGCCCACGGCCTACGACGGCGACAGTCCTGCCGAGGTGCGTCGGTTCGCGCGGGAGCGCTCCCGGTGGCTGTTCTCCAACCCCGATATGGTCCACTTGGCGCTGCTGCGCAACCACGCCCGGTGGGCGGTGTTCCTGCGTGGCCTTCGCTATCTGGTCATCGACGAATGCCATTACTACCGCGGTGTTTTCGGCTCGAACGTGGCAATGGTTCTGCGCCGCCTGCTGCGACTGTGCGCGCGCTACTCCGCGGACCCGGCCGCGACGCCGACGGTGATCTTCGCCAGTGCGACAACGGCCGCGCCTGGTGCAACTGCCGCCGAGCTCATCGGCCAGCCGGTCGAAGAGATCACCGAGGACGGCTCGCCACAAGGCGCCCGTACGGTGGCGTTGTGGGAGCCGGCCTTGCGCACGGACCTCGTCGGTGAAAACGGCGCTCCGGTCCGGCGGTCCGCCGGTAGCGAGGCTGCGCGAGTGATGGCCGACCTAATGGCCGAAGGGGCGCGCACTTTGACATTTGTCCGATCGCGTCGGGGCGCCGAATTGACCGCGCTGGCAACTCGTGCGCGACTGGAGGACATTGCCCCGGAGCTGACCGAGAAGGTGGCGTCTTATCGGGCAGGTTATCTGCCCGAGGACCGCAGCGCGCTGGAACGCGCACTGGTCGACGGGCAGCTGCGAGGTCTCGCCACCACGAACGCGCTGGAGCTGGGTGTCGATATCGCAGGGCTCGACGCGGTGGTGCTGGCCGGCTTTCCCGGAACAGTCACGTCGTTTTGGCAGCAGGCCGGCCGATCCGGGCGACGTGGTCAGGGCGCGCTGGTCGTGCTGGTCGCCCGTGACGATCCACTGGACACCTATCTGGTGCATCACCCCGCCGCACTGTTGGATAAGCCGATCGAGCGCGTGGTGATCGATCCGGCCAACCCGTACATCCTCGGCCCGCAGTTACTCTGTGCTGCAACGGAGTTGCCGTTAGACGAAGCCGAGGTGCGCACACTGGGCGCTGTGGAGGTGGCGGAGGCGCTGGTCGACGACGGGCTGCTGCGGCGACGTTCCGGCAGGTACTACCCGGCGCCGGGCGTGGATCCGCATCCGGCGGTGGACATTCGGGGGTCGACGGGCGGCCAGATCGTCATCGTGGAGAGCGAGACCGGACGGTTGCTGGGGACCGCCGGTGTCGGCCAGGCCGCCGCTTCGGTGCACCCCGGGGCGGTATACCTGCACCAGGGTGAGAGTTACGTTGTCGATTCGCTGGACTTCGAAGAGGGCATGGCTTTCGTTCACGGCGAAGATCCCGGATATGCCACGTTCGCAAGAGAACTCACCGACATCGCGGTCACCGGAGAGGGTGAACGCCGAGTCTTCGGATCGGTCACGCTGGGCCTGGTACCGGTCAGCGTCACCAGTCGAGTCGTCGGCTACTTGCGCCGTCGGCTGAGCGGGGAGGTGATCGACTTCATCGAGCTGGATATGCCGGCCCACACCCTGGCCACCACCGCGGTGATGTACACCATCACACCGGAGGCCCTGAGCCGCAATGGGATCGACGCGCCGCAGATCCCCGGATCGCTGCACGCCGCCGAGCACGCCGCGATCGGACTGCTCCCCCTGGTGGCCAGCTGTGACCGCGGCGACATCGGCGGTTTGTCCACCCCGGTGGGCCCCGAATGGGACGGACTGCCCAGCGTCTTCGTCTATGACGGCTATCCGGGCGGGGCGGGCTTCGCCGAGCAGGGTTTCCGCCGGGCGAGCACCTGGCTGGGCGCTACCGCTGCCGCTATCGAGGCATGCGAATGCCCGTCGGGATGCCCGTCCTGCGTGCAGTCACCGAAATGCGGCAGCGGTAACGAACCACTGGATAAAGCCGGGGCTGTGCGCGTGTTGCGCTTGCTGCTCACAGCGCTGACTCACGAGGGCGAGACATACCGATGACGACCGACCCCTCGACGGTCGCCCTCCACGCGTCTGTGTCGTGGCAGCGCTTTTCCTCACTGCCGAAGAAACGCGCACATGCCGAAATTACGAAGCAGTGCGGCGAACGGTCGGACAACGCAATCCGTTCGCGATCCCAATGGGTGCAGCAGCAAAATACCCGGCCGCGCTAACCTGTGCAAGTCACCGGCTGACGTGTAAAGGTCACCCTTAGGTTGACCGCCGTCAAATGTCGCCGGATTGGGCAGGGAGGCAACGAGTTATCCGCTGGATGACCAGTAAAATGTCGAGGTATGGCCTCCGACTGGCTGCTTGTGGAAACGCTGGGCAAGGAACCGGCCGTAGTAGCGCTAGGCCGTCAATTGAAAAATCTCGTCCCGGTTACCACGTTTCTGCGGCGTAATCCGCACCTTGCTGCCATCCAGAGCGCAATCGCCGAGTCGTTGCAAACCGGCCAAAGCCTGGTCAGCATCACACCCAAAAGTCACCGGGTGATCCGCACCGAGCCGGTGTTGATGTCCGACGGCCGCATGCACGGTGTGCATATCTGGAGCGGGCCGGCTGAGGCCGAACCGCCGGAGCGGCCGATCCCGGGCCCGCTGAAATGGGATATGACCCTCAAAGTGGCCACCGATACGCCGGAATCGCTGGTCAACATAGGCAGGAATCTCGAGGTCGAGGACCCTGAGCGTCGCGCATTCGCGGACATTTGGCCGTCGGGTGATCTCAAACCCAACGAAGGCAAGGCGCTCGCGGCGGCGGTCAAGTCCCAACCAGGGCAGACCCTGTGCGACACCTGGGACGGCACCGATTGGCAGGGCAATCACATTCGGGTGAGCTTCGTCGCTCGCAATGGACTGGAGCCGGGGCCGGATGGCCGCGACCACGTCATCGCACGAGGGATGAATTGGCGCGCCGAATCGGCCGACCCGGCGCGGCCAACCGACCGACTCGCGCAGCGGATCCTGCACGGGTTGGCGCAGCCCGGCGTGCACCGGGCGTTGTTCGATCCGAGCAACTGGACCCTGTTGAAATGGCTCGACGAGCCGTGCCCCTTCTATGACTGGCGACGTATCGCGACCGATGCCCTGCGAATACATCCCAGCGACCAGGCGAGGATGGCAGCGATGACCGCCGAGTTCGCCGGCGGGGCCACCACCGGGGTGCTGCGCATGCCGGGCCACGACGGCGGCTGGGTTCCGGTGCATGTGACCGTCAACCGGGTGGAAGTCGAGCAGGAGACGTTCGCCGGGCTGGTCGCACTGCGGTTGCCCACAGCGACCGAACTCGCCGACGCGGGCCTGTCCGATCCGGGTCCAAGCGGCGATTAGGCCGTCTCGGCCGGGCCTGCCCGGGCGGCGGCCCGGGCGCTGCCCCATCCGCCCACGGCGAGACGCACGTCGACTGTGACGACGACGTCCAGGTCGTCCACGTCGCAACCGGTGGTGCTTACCCGCATCTGACGGGCCACTGCTTTCGCCTGCGCACAGGCAGCCTCGGCTCCAGCCGCCAGCCGCGCCGCGGCGGCCAGTGCGGCCAGATCGGCCGCCGCCTGGGCCCGGTGGCGCGCTACCACTGCAGAGCCCAGGTACGCGCCGCCGCCGGTGATGGACAGCAGTACGGCGACCATCGCGGCCGCGACCACGGTGGCAGATCCGCGCTCACTGCGACGGCTCCACAGCCGAGACGCCGGTGGCCGTGATGCCCAGCGCGGGAAGCAGATTCGACCGCGCGGTGACCGTCGCAACGACGAAGTCGCCGTCGCGACGCAGCTGCACCAGGGCGCCGCCCGGTGCGATACCAGCGGCGGTCGCGATGGCTGAGCGATCATCGCCACGTGCGGCCAACCGGGCAGCCTCGCGGGCAGCGTCGATGCAGCGGACCAGCATCGACACCGCGGTGATCCCGGCCAGGCACAACACCAGCACCGCGACCAGCGTGGCGACGCCCAGCGCCGCCTCCACGGTGCTCGCGCCGACATCGTCGACTAGGCCTTGGTGTTGAGCGCGCGGGCGATGATGTTGGTCAACGCCGAGACGATGGAGTCGCCCGTCACGACCGTGTAGAGGATCGCAGCAAACGCCGCCGCCGCGATCGTCCCGATCGCGTATTCGACGGTGGACATCCCGGACTCGTCTACCGCCAACAGCGTCACACGCGCTCGTAGCGCACGAAACATGTTGGTTAACTTCATAATTCCCTCCTCCGTTACCACGTGTAGCGCTGATACGCGCCGTCACAGCAAACCTGACCGCAGTAAGTCGCCGGCCAGTCCGGCCACCACCGGAATAATGCCCAGGCACACGAACGCGGGTAAGAAACACAGTCCGAGCGGACCGGCGATCAGCACCCCGGCTCGCTCGGCAGTCGCCGCGGCCATGTGTGCGGCGTCCTGTCGACATTGCGTGGCAAGCGAGGCCACCGCCTCAGCGAGCGCCACACCCGAGGCCGAAGACCGGCGCGCCAGCCGCAGCAACGCATCGGTCTGCGGCTCGAGGGAACCGGGCGGCAGATCCGGCGGTGCCGACCATGCGACGCCCGGGTCGGCGCCCAGCGCCAGCAGGTCGGCGGCGCGCCGTAGCACTCGGGCCAGCAGCGGCGGCGCCGACGGCGCAGTCGCAGCCGCGGCGGTCGACACTGCCATGCCCGCTGCCAGGCAGACCGCCAGCACATCCAGGCTCGAGGCGACGGCCAGCGGATCGGTGCCACGCACCGGTCGCCGCGGCGTCGCGGGTGCGCGGGTCACCAGCGTGGCGCGCGCCCGCACCGTCGACGGTCGGGCACCACTCAATAGAGCGGCGGCCAGCAACAGCGCCGCCGTACTCACGATGTCGCCCGATCGGTGATGCGGTCGGACCAGAGCAGCCCGCTGCAGACCAGCGTCACCCCGACCATCAGCAGCCAGCCGCCTGCGTGCCCGGCCAGCAGGAACGCCACCGGGTCCGCGCCGATGAGTTGGCCAAGCACCACCGACAGCACCGGCAGGCCCGCCAGGATGGCCGCCGTGGCGCGGGCGCCGGCCATTGCCGACGTCACCTGCCCCGAGAATCGTTGTCGTTCAGCAATATCGCGTTGAGCCGCCCGCATCAGGGTGGACATCGCCAGACCGTGTTGCGATGCCAGTTGCCAGCACACTGCGAGCCGATTCCATTGCGCCGGTAGCGCAGAAGCCTCGGCAACCCCGCTCAAACCGGCGGTGACGTCGGCCCCCAAGCGGGCGCGCGCCGCCACGGCACGACATGACTGCGCGACCGGCCCAGCCGTTTCGTCCGCCGCGACGGCGAAGGCCTGCGCGGGGTGGGCACCGATCCGCAGTTCACCCACCAGCACATCGATCGCGGTTTCTAGTTCCCGGCTTTCGTCCATCGCACGACGGCTGCGGCGACGGCGGCGGTAGCGCAGGCCTGCGGTAGCGGCGAACACCCCGGCAGCGTAAACCGTTGTCAGCGGCAGCAATATGGCACCGACGGCCCCAGCGCACACCGCTAAGCATGCGGCGACCCGCGCCGACGACCAGCTGCGGCCGCGGTCGGGGCGAGCGAGTCGTCGACGCGGCGATGACGGCAATACGAGCACAGCTGCTGACAACGCCAGCGCCGCTATCGGTGCGCTCATCTCGCTGTCCGGCTCTGCAACAGCCGGCGCAAACCGGCGACCTCGTCGGTCAGTCCGGTGTCGGCGTGCCACACGGTGACCGCCCCAACCCTTCCGTCAGTTTGGCGCAGCACGGCGATTTCGCTGAGTCGCCGCCGCCCGCCGCGGTCGCGGGCGACGTGCAACAGCACCTGCACCGCTGCAGCCACTTGACTGTGCAGCGCGCCACGATCCAGGCCGCCGAGAGCGCCCAACGCCTCCAAGCGAGCCGGCACCTCGCCCGGATTGTTGGCATGCACCGTGCCGGCACCGCCGTCGTGACCGGTGTTCAGCGCAGCGAGCAGATCGACCACTTCGGCGCCCCGGACCTCTCCAACGACGATGCGGTCCGGCCGCATTCTCAGCGCCTGCCGGACGAGTTGCCGCACCGTGACTTCGCCGACGCCTTCAACGTTGGCGCATCGCGCGACCAGCTTGACCAGATGCGGATGCGGCGGCGCCAGCTCAGCGGCGTCCTCGACGCACACGATCCGCTCGTCCGGCGCCACTGCATTCAGCATCGCCGACAGCAACGTCGTTTTGCCTGCTCCGGTGCCGCCGGACACCAGAAACGCCAACCGGGCCGCGATGATGTCGGCGAGCAGTGCGGCGGCCGTCGGCACGATGGCACCCGCCGCGATCAGCGCGGGCAGATCTTGAGTGGCCGGTCGAAGCACCCGCAACGACAGGCAGGTCCCGCCGACGGCGACCGGCGGCAGCACGGCATGCAACCGGACCGCGAAACCTCCGGCGCCCACCCTGGTCAGCTGACCGTCCACCCATGGTTGCGCGTCGTCGAGACGTCGACCCGCCGCCAGGGCGAGCCGCTGCGCCAAGCGCCGCACGGCTGCTTCGTCGGCGAACCGAACATCGGTGCGCCGCAAACCGTTTCCATCGTCGACCCACACCGCGTCCGGTGCGGTGACCAACACGTCGGTGGTGCCGTCCGCGCACAACAGTGGCTCGAGGATCCCGGCGCCGGTCAGCTCGGTCTGCAATACCCGGAGATTGCTCAGCAACTCGGTGTCGCCGAGCACCCCGCCCGATTCGGCGCGGATCGCGTCGGCGACCACCATGGGGCGCAGCGGGCCGGACTCCGTCGCCAGCCGCTCACGCACCCGGTCGATGAGAGAACCGGTCATGCTGCCCGGCCTTCCGACCGGACCACCGGGCGCGCAGGCAGCACAGCCATAACCCGGCGGGCCGCCGCCGCCAACGCAGAGCGCCGCCCGAACTTCAGACCACCGTGTTCGAGTTGCTCGGCCAACCTCGGGTACGGCCTCATCGCCGCCAACAGCGGTACGCCGGCGATCGCAGCCACCTCCTCCGCGCGCAGGCCGCCCGGCGACGGTCCGCGTACGACCAGTCCGACATTGGGATTGATACCGATGAGCACCGCAGCGATCGTCGCCGTGGCCGCGCACGCCCGCACATCGCACGGGGTGACCACCACGACGAGATCGGCGGTGTCCAAGGCGGTTTGAGTGGCGTCGGTCAACCGACGCGGCAGGTCGCAGACCACGGTCGCCCCGCCGCGGCGGCCGGCGTCGACGACGGCGTCCACGGCCCCGGAGTCCAATTCGTATCCGCGACGGGTGCCTGACAGCATGCAGATCCCGCGGTGTCGCGGCAGCGCCCCGCGCACCGCCGACCAGTTCAGCCGTCCGCCCTGCAACGCCAGGTCGGGCCAGCGCACGCCCGGGGCGGTTTCGCCGCCCACCAGCAGGTCGATGCCACCACCCCAAGGGTCGAGATCGACCAACAACGGATCGGTGGCGACTTGTGCCAATGCGGCCGCAAACAGTGACGCACCCGCCCCGCCGCGCCCACCGATAACGGCGACTACCTGGCCGAGAGCGCCGTCGTCGCGCGCGAATTCGCCCGCATCGGCGAATCCGCGGACCAGATCGCGCTCTTGTGCGGGCAGCCTGAGCACGTGCCGGGCACCCACCTCGATGGCCGCGGCCCAGGTCGCCGACGCCGGTTCGCCGCCGGTCACGACGATCACGTGCGCGCGGCGTGGCAGTCCAGCGCGTGCGCATCCTTCCGCCGCGGCCTCGTCGAGCACCACCGCTGCGGCCGCCGACCACGTTTTCCTGCTAATCGGAAATGTGCTGCCGGCGTGGACGACCCGCACACCGACGGCCGCGGCGACCCGGTCGACCTCATCGCGCATTGCGGATTCGGCCAGGACAGCCAGGATCCCGCGGGCGCCGCCAGTGCCGGTAGGGGTGGTCATTGGCCCACCGTGCCCGGGCGCGATCCTGCGCCGCCAGTCCCGAACGAGGATCTGTGGACAACGCCCGATCTGTGCACAATTCGCGGCCTGCGCCCGTCAAAGTCGGCGCCGACGGCGGGAATTCACCCCACAAAAGGGACGACCCCCGCCAGGGGGGGAGGAGGCGAGGGTCGTCGTGTATAAGCCCCGGGGGGTCGGGCTGATACACCCTCGGCTAAGCCGAGTACTGCTTACTATACACATGACAGCATCGCGCGGCGCAAGTGCTGTTTGAAGTTGCACGCATGGCATTCGGCCATATTCAGCCAGGACAGCGCGGTCGTCGCGAGCAACCGAACCATGGTTGACCGGGTGTTTTGTGGGCCACCTCGCGTTTTGTCGCGTGGTCCCCCTATGCTGGGGCCGTGACCGTCCCGGACTCGGCCGCTGACCAGCAAACATCACCAACAGGCACCGGTTCCAGCCCTCGCACCGCCGCGTTTTTCGATCTTGATAAGACCATCATCGCCAAGTCCAGCACGCTGGCGTTCAGCAAACCTTTCTTCGATCAGGGATTGATCAACCGCCGCGCCGTGCTCAAGTCGAGCTACGCCCAGTTTCTGTTCCTGCTCTCTGGCGCGGACCACGATCAGATGGACCGGATGCGCATCCATCTGACCAACATGTGCACCGGCTGGGATGTCCAGCAGGTCAAGTCGATCGTCAGCGAAACGCTGCACGACATCGTCACGCCTCTGGTATTCGCCGAGGCCGCGGACCTGATCGCCAGCCACAAGCTGTGCGGCCGCGATGTCGTGGTGGTGTCGGCGTCCGGCGAGGAGCTGGTGGCACCGATCGCGCGTGCGCTCGGCGCCACCCATGCGATGGCGACCCGCATGGTCGTCGAGGACGGCAAGTACACCGGAGAGATCGGGTTCTACTGCTACGGCGAAGGCAAGGTGCAGGCGATCCGAGAGTTGGCTGCGCGTGAGGGCTACCCGCTCGAACACTGCTACGCCTACTCCGATTCGATCACCGACCTGCCGATGCTCGAAGTCGTCGGCCATCCGAGCGTGGTCAACCCTGACCGCGCGCTGCGCCGGGAAGCGACCGCCCGCGGCTGGCCGGTGCTGGCATTCTCGCGGCCGGTATCGCTGCGCGACCGTATCGGAACACCGTCGGGAGCCGCGGTCGCCACAACCGCCGCGGTGGGCGTCAGCGCGCTGGCCGCCGGCGCGCTGACGTATTCGCTGCTCCGCCGGTTCTCGCTGTAGCAGCGCGCCGTCGCTGCTACAGCAAACTTCTCCGGGTCACTGGTCGATATCACTTCAGCGTTTTCACGGCAATTGACTCTTGATGTGACCCGAGTCACGGAGTACAAAGGAGTGACGGAAGCCCGGTGAGGCCAAGATCGAGCCGGAAGAGAAGGCACAATCTCCCGAAATCGGGCAACCCAGCACGGTTCCCGGCACCCACGCGGAGTCACAGCCGCGATAATGGCAGAAGTGTTGCGGGCCTGCGTAATTGCGAAAAGTGGACGGCGTCGACAGCCCTTTGGGTGGGGTTGCAGCCGGAAGTGTCGCAAGATCGCCGAGGCCATCCCACGCAACCCAGAGTTGCACGCTTGGTAACCGAGTTCCGTGCTAGCGGGCGGCGAGCCGAAATCCTTCGGATCGTCGCCCGCTTTATTCGTCCGTACCGCTACCGCCGGCCGCTGAACCGCTCACCGCGACGCGGCTTCGGCAACCTATTCAGCAAGCGCTTCAGCAATCGAGAACGCCTCTTGCGCGCCGGTGCGCAGGGCCCGGCAACACAGCACCAACCAGGCGGCCATGCCGTCGGGCGTTCCCGCCGCAAAGCCCCGCGCGGCGTCGCGGTACTCGGCCGCACGACGCATCCAGCTGACCTCCGGTACGCCCAGCCCATGAGGGTCGAGCCCGGTGGCAATCGTCACCAGCCGCGACACCGCCCGCGCCACCACACCGTCCGCGCTGCCGAATGGCGCCAGGGTCAGCAGTTCGCCATGCGCGACCGAGGCGATCACCGGGGCCGGCGCCCGGGTGCCGCCCGTGACGATCTTGCCGAGCAACTCGAGGCGCGGCCCGACATCGGCGTCGGCGCGTGGCCGGCCCAATCGGCTCTCGTCGACCATGTCGGCGGCGGCGAGCATATGCAGTCGTGCCAGCGCCTGCAGCGGCGCCCGCTGCCACACGCCGACCAAGGCGGTCTCGCCACCTTCCAGCGCCTGCGCGACGCGCATCGCACCGGCGAATACCGGGTCGCTGGTCGCGGAGACGTCCAGTTGCTCGTCCAGTTTCAGCCCGCCGTCGAGCACCGCCGAGGCCCTCGCGGCCCGCAGCGAAGCCTCGGCCGCCGTCACCGGCCAGCGCCGCAGGTTGGCCCGATGGCGATGCGCGCGGCCGAGCGCATCCCGGGCCTGGTCGCTGGCGGCGGCGACACCGGGCAGCTCCATCAGCGGAGCCAACGGGTCAGAAGTCACGAGCTGTCACGATAGGGCTCGGTTTCTCGCGGCGACCCGCCGCGCCCGGCTTCGCCGCCCTTGCGATCGCCGCGGGTTTCTCGCGGCGACCCGCCGGGAATCGCCGCCAGCAGTTGCCGGGTGTAGTCGTGCCGCGGCTGCGTAAATACCTCGTCAGCGGGCGCGTGTTCAACCACCCGGCCGGCTTGCATCACCAGCACTTCATCAGCGATCTGCCGGATGACGGCCAAGTCGTGACTGATGAACAGATAGCTCAGGCCCAGCGCGTCCTTCAGCCCGGCAAGCAATTCGAGTATCTGCGCCTGCACCAAGACGTCGAGCGCGGAGACAGCTTCGTCGCAGACCAGCACCTCCGGCCGCAACGCCAGCGCCCGCGCGATCGCAACCCGTTGGCGCTGGCCACCCGACAATTCGCGAGGGCGGCGGTCCAGCAACGACAACGGAAGCGCCACCTGCTCGACCAACTCTCGCACAGCCGCGCGCCGCTCGCGGCGGCTACCGACGCGGTGAATGCGCAGCGGTTCCTCGATGGCCCGGAACACTGTGAACATCGGATCCAGGCTGCTGTAAGGGTTTTGGAAGACCGGTTGCACGCGCCGGCGAAACCCCAGGGCCGCTCGCCGGTTCAGCGCGGCAACGTCAAGGCCGTCGAAGGTCACCGTCCCGGAGGACGGCGCAAGCAGACCCAGCACCATGCGCGCCAGAGTGGATTTCCCAGATCCGGATTCGCCGACGATGGCCAGTGTGGTCGCTCTGCGCAGACGAAACGACAGGCCGTCGACGGCACGGAATTCAGCTTTCCGCCAAGGTGTTCCGCGGCTTGACCGGTAGACCTTGGTGAGCTCGGAGGCAACCAGGAGATCGCCGACGTCGGTGTCGGATTCTCCGCCGGACGTTGCATTGCCGGTCCGCGGTCGAGCCGTCGTCCCACCGGCCGCGCGCGGTGCCGCGGCAACCAGCTGTCGGGTGTAGGGATGCTGTGGGTCGCTCAAGATCGATTGCGCTGCGCCGGTTTCTACTACGCGGCCGCGGCGCATGACGGTCAGTTGCTCGGCTCGCTCGCCCGCGAGCGCGAGATCGTGGGTGATCAGCAAGACCGCCGTGCCCAGTTCCGCGGCCAGATGCCGCAGGTGGTCGAGCACCTGCCGCTGCACGGTGACGTCTAGTGCAGACGTCGGCTCGTCCGCGATCAGCAAGCGCGGGCGGCCGGCCAGCCCGATCGCAATCAGCGCACGCTGAGACATCCCGCCAGACAGCTGATGCGGATACCGTCGCGCCTGAGTCGGCGGGTCGGACATTCCGGCTTCCTCGAGCAGTTGCAGTGATCGTTGCCTCGTGTCGCTGATATTGTTGGCGCGCAACGCCTCCCGTATCTGGAAGCCGACCTTCCACACCGGGTTGAGGTTGGTCGTCGGGTCCTGCGGCACATAGCCGATGCCAGTCCCCCGAATCGAGCGCAGCCGTCGCGGATCCGGCGACGTGATGTCGACGCCGTCGAACACGATGCGGCCGGCGGTGATTCGTCCGCCGGGCGCCAGCAGGCCGAGAATCGCAGCGGCCGTCGTCGATTTTCCGGAGCCGGATTCGCCGACAACGGCAACGGTCTGACCGCTGCGCACGGTCAGCTCGACGTTATGCACGGCGGGAGCGTCGTCGCCGAACCTGACTTCCAGGCCCGCGACACTCAGCAGCGGCTGCTCGACGGTGGTCATGTGCGCCGCTCCTCCGCATCACTGCGCTCTGCATCGTCGCCGACGCGGGTCATGTGCGCCGCTCCTCCGCATCACTGCGCTCTGCATCGTCGCCGACGCGGGTCATGACCGCCACTCCTCCGCATCACTGCGCTCTGCATCGTCGCCGACGCGGGTCATGTGCGCCGCTCCTCCGCATCACTGCGCTCTGCATCGTCGCCGACGCGGGTCATGACCGCCACGCTCGTGATGTGGAATCCAGGGCGTCGCGCAACACGTCACCCATCATTAAAAACGCCAGTACCGCAAGCGCAAGGGCCCCAGCGGGATAGAACAAGATCGGCGAGCCCGCCCGCAGCCGCGTCTGCGCCACGTTGATATCGCCGCCCCATGACACCACTGAAGGCGGCAGCCCCACACCGAGGTAGGACAACGTCGCCTCGGTCACGATGAACAGGCCCAGCGAGATGGCGGCGACGGCGATCACCGGGCCAAGGGCATTGGGCACGACATGACGTATCAGGATCCCGAACCTGCTCAATCCCAGCGCCTGCGCGGCCACGACGTAATCGTTGTCGCGCACCGCGAGCACCGCCCCGCGCGCGATTCTGGCCAGCTGCGGCCAACCGAACAGCGCCAGAATCGCGACCACCGTCCATACGGTGCGATGATGCATGACCTGCATGAACACAATGGCGGCCAACAACAGCGGGATTCCGAAGAACACATCGGCGACGCGGGAGACCACCGCGTCGATCCAGCCGCCGTAGAAGCCGGCCAGCGCCCCCAGCGCCCCGCCGACAACGAAAACCACGAGGGTGGCACCAACGCCGACGGTGATCGAAGCGCGGGCACCGTAAACCGTGCGCGCGTAGATGTCGTGGCCCTGCAGGTCGGTACCGAACCAATGCGCGGCCGACGGTGCGAGCAGGCTCTGATACGGATCGGCGTAGCCGGGATCGGCTGACGTGAACAACGCCGGAAACATCGCCACCACAAGAAAGAACAGGATGAGCGCGGCGGCGACGACGAATTTCGGACGTCGCCGCAGACTCCGCCAGGTATCACGCCAAAACCCGTCGCCGCCAAGCACTTCGGTGTCCCGATCAGCCATAGCGGATCCTGGGATCCAGCGCCGCATACAGCAGATCCACGACCAGGTTCGTCACCAGATAAATCACCACCAGCACCGTCACAATCGACACCACTGTCGGTGCCTCCTGGCGGGTGACGGCCTGATAGAGCACGCCACCGACACCGTGGATGTTGAAGATTCCCTCGGTGACGATCGCCCCGCCCATCAGCGCCCCGAGATCGGCGCCGAGGAACGTCACCACCGGGATCAGTGAGTTTCGCAGGATGTGGACCGTGACCACCCTGGGCCGCGACAGGCCGGTCGCCGTCGCGGTGCGCACATAGTCGGCGTGCGCGTTGGCGGCCACCGCAGAGCGGGTCAACCGCACCACGTACGCCAACGACACCGACCCCAGCACCACACCGGGCAGCAGCAGCCGCGCGAATGTCGGCTGATCACCGACGGTGACCGCGGCGACGCCCAACCGGACACCGAAGACGAACTGCGCCAGGAACCCCAACACGAAGATCGGCACCGCGATGACGAACAGACTAGTGATCAGCACCGCGGCATCGAAGATCCCGCCTTGCCGCAGCCCGGCGATCACCCCGAAGCCGATCCCGAGGACCGCCTCCACCGTCAGGGCAATCAACGCCAGCCTGATGGTCACCGGAAACGCCTGGGCCAGAACGACACTGACCGGCAACCCGGAGTAGCCACGCCCCAGATCGCCGTGCACGATGCCGCCCAGATAATGCAGGTACTGGATCAAGAACGGGTCGTTCAGGTGGTATTGGGCGCGCAGTTGCGCGGCCACCACAGGGCTCAGCGGACGGTCACCGCCGAGGGCGGCGATCGGATCACCGGGCAGCAAGAAGACCATGCCGTAGATCAGCAGGGTGGCCCCGAGAAAGACCGGAACCATGATCGCGGCGCGTCGAGCGATATACCAGCCCATCTCAGGCCTTCACGATGTGCTCGTAGTCAGGCAAGCCGTTCCAGGTCAGTGCGACGTGGCTGACGGCCGGTGATCGGCCGGCCACGCTGATCGTGTACCACAACGGCACGACGGGCATGTCCCGCAACAGGATTCGCTGTGCAGCGTTGGCCAGGGCAAACGAGTGCTGCAAGCTGGGCGCGGCTTCGGCCGCGGCGATCGCGGCGTCGAATTGCTGGTTGGAATAGCCGACGTCATCAGCGCCCGCCCCGGTAACGAACAGCGGCTCCAAGAACTCCAGCATCGATGGGAAGTCGCCCTGCCAACCTGCGCGGAAAGCGGTGGCGATGCTGCGGGTGGTGACCTGGGTGCGAAACGTGGCGAAGGTGGGCTGCGGCACACCGACCGCGTCGATACCCAAGATGTTCTTGATGCTGTTGGCCACCGCGTCCACCCACTCCTGGTGCCCGCCGTCGGCGTTGTAGGCGATCGCATACCGGCCAGACCATTTCGCGATGGCATCGGCTTGCGACCACAGCCGCCGCGCACGGTCCGGATCGAAGTCGAGCGCATCGTTGCCCTCGATGTGCGGGTCGAAACCGGGCAGCGAACTCGCGGTGAAATCGAGGGCCGGTGCACGCGCTCCGGCATAGATCTGGCGGCAGATCTGTGCCCGGTTGATGGCCGCCGAGAGCGCCAGTCGGCGCAACCTGCCTTCCTCACCGCCGAAATGAGGCAGCCGCAGCGGGGTGTCGAGGGTCTGGTTCACCGCTGCCGGCGCACTGACGTAACGATCGCCCAGATCTCGGCGGTAGACCGACAGCAAGCTGGACGGAATGGTGTCCAGCACATCGAGATTGCTGGACAGTAAGTCGGCGTATGCGGTCTCCAGGTTGGCGTAGAAGACGAAACGTAGACCCTTGTTCTGCGGGATCCGGTTGCCGTGGTAGCCGGGATTGGGCACCAGGTCCAGTTTGACGTTGTGTTGCCAGGCCGCACCGCCCGGCGCGTCGTCAAACTTGTAGGGGCCGTTGCCGATCGGGTGCTGACCGAAGCTCGTCATATCCTTGAGCGCTGCCGCCGGCAATGGATAAAACGGCGAAAACCCAAGCCGCAGTTTGAAGTCGATGGTCGGCGCCTTGAGCTGCACGGTGAACTGGTGGTCGTCGACGACGCGCAACCCGGACATTGTGGTTGCCGCCGGTTTGGGCGCAGCCACTTCGTCGAAACCGGCGATCGGGTTGAAGAAGCTCTGCTGTAGTTGCGCGTTGGCGGCCAGCGCGCCGTAGTTCCAGGCGTCCACAAAGGAGTGCGCGGTCACCGGTGTGCCGTCGCTGAACGTCCATCCGGGCTTGAGGGTGATCCGGTAGTTGATGTCATCGCTGGTCTCGATCGACTCGGCAACCTCCAGTTCGGGCCTGCCCTTGGCGTCATAGGACATCAGGCCCGCGAACAGCCGGTCGATGATGCGGCCCCCATTGCTGTCATTGGTATTGGTCGGAACCAGCGGATTCTGCGGCTCACCGGCGTTGACGATCACCACATCGGTGCGCACGTTTCCCGCACCGCAGCCAGTCAGCGACGCCGCGGCTAGGAATGCACAAGCCACAAAGGCCGCTGCAGCACGGACCCGACGCATGGGCCCGACCCTAAAGCCCTCGGCCGGGCCGGCTTAATGCGGTAGAGGTTGTTGCCACCGCGGCAGGCAAACTTCTTCTTAACTGAGCGACGCCCGGACACGACGCCGAGCGATCCCGATTACGCTCGTGCAGGTGACCGAGACCCATGCCGCGACCCTGTCTTACCCGCCGTCCGCGGAGTTCACCGCACAGGCGAACGCCGGCGAGCGGTTGTACCGCGAGGCCGAGCGAGACCGGCTCGCGTTCTGGGCCGAACAGGCCAACCGGCTGTCATGGTCCAAGCCATACGACCAGGTGTTGGACTGGTCGGCGGCACCGTTCGCGAAGTGGTTCACCGGCGGAACCCTCAACGTCGCGCACAACTGCGTGGACCGTCATGTGCAAGCCGGTAACGGCGATCGAGTCGCCATCCACTGGGAGGGTGAGTGGGTCGGGGAAGGCCGCACCCTCACCTACTCAGACCTGCAGACCGAGGTGTGCAAAGCCGCCAACGCGCTCAGCGGTCTGGGTCTGGTCGCCGGCGACCGCGTCGCCATCTACATGCCGATGATCCCGGAGGCCGTCGTCGCGATGTTGGCCTGCGCGCGGCTGGGTGTCCTGCACAGCGTGGTGTTCGCCGGGTTCACGGCCACGGCGCTGGGCGCCCGGATCGCCGACGCCGAGGCCAAGCTGCTGATCACCTCCGACGGGCAGTTCCGCCACGGCAAGCCGGAGCCGTTGAAGGAAGCGGCCGACCAGGCGGTCGCCGACACCAGCACGATCGAACACGTCTTGGTGGTCCAGCGCACTGGCATCGACGTCCCGTGGAGGCAGGGACGCGACGTGTGGTGGCACGACGTCGTCGACTCGGCGTCGCCCGAACACAGCGCCGAGGCGTTCGACGCCGAGCATCCGCTGTTCCTCCTGTACACCTCGGGCACCACCGGCAAGCCCAAGGGCATCGTGCACACCAGCGGCGGCTATCTCACCCAGGCGTCCTACACCCACCACAACGTCTTCGACATCAAGCCGGAAACCGACGTGTTCTGGTGCACCGCCGACATCGGCTGGGTCACCGGACACACCTACGGTGTCTACGGCCCGCTGTCCAACGGCGTAACCCAGGTTATCTATGAGGGAACCCCAAGCACGCCCAGCCAGCACCGGCATTTCGAGATCATCGAAAAGTACGGCGTGACAATCTATTACACCGCGCCGACGATGATCCGGACGTTCATGAAGTGGGGCCGCGAGATCCCGGACGCCCACGACTTGTCCAGCCTGCGGCTGCTGGGGACGGTCGGCGAGCCGATCAACCCGGAGGCGTGGCGCTGGTATCGCAAGGTCATCGGCGCCGACAGCACACCGGTGGTGGACACCTGGTGGCAGACCGAGACCGGTGCGGCGATGATCTCGCCGCTACCGGGCATCGCTGCGGCCAAACCGGGATCGGCGATGACGCCGCTGCCGGGTATCTCCGCAAAGATCGTCGACGACGACGGCAATCAACTGGATCCTTGTCCCGACCGCGGGGAGCACGTCACCGGATACCTGGTCGTGGACCAGCCCTGGCCGTCGATGCTGCGCGGCATCTGGGGTGACCCGGACCGCTACCGCGAGACGTATTGGTCCAAGTTCGCCGAGCAGAACTGGTATTTCACCGGCGACAGCGCCCGCTACGACCCCGACGGCGCTATCTGGCTGGAGGGCCGCATCGACGACGTGATGAACGTTTCCGGGCATCGAATCTCCACCGCCGAGGTGGAGTCGGCACTGGTCGGCCATTCCGGAGTGGCCGAGGCCGCGGTGGTCGGCGCCACCGACGACACCACCGGCCAGGCGATCTGCGCGTTCGTCGTCCTGCAAGCCGATCACGCCGACACCGTCGGCGAAGAGATCATCGACGAATTGCGCGCCGAAGTGGCCCGGGAGATCTCACCGATTGCCCGGCCTCGCGAACTGCATGTGGTACCCGAATTGCCAAAGACCCGCAGCGGCAAAATCATGCGGCGCCTGCTGCGCGACATCGCCGAGAATCGAGAACTCGGCGACACATCGACGCTGCTCGATCCGGGCGTGTTCGACGCGATCCGCGCCACCAAGTAGCCGACACAGGCCAATCCGGCCAATCAGACCTAGGCGGGGACGGGGACGAAGCCCGCGCCGGGACGGTTCTTGGCGTTGAGGTCGGCCAAGATGGCATTGATCGACTGAACTACCGCCGGGGTGTGCAGCGGGATGTACTTGATGATGCAAACCGGCAGGTTTTCGCTGAAGGCGCCGTGGATCATCCCGACCAGGAGGTTGTTGACGGTAACCGGGCCGCCTGAGTCGCCCGGTTGTCCGCACACCTGCATGACGATCGTGCCCGGGTCCTGGCCCGGGCCCCACGTGACGCCGCAGGAGTTGCCGGTCGAGCGGCCCTGCTTGCAGGCGATCTGGCCGAAGGCCGGATCCGGCCCGATGCCGTTGATCGCGAAGCCACCGAAGTTGGCCACCGGTATCACCTTGGCCGGATCGAACTGGATCACCGCGTAGTCGAGGTTGTCATTGCCGGACACCATGGTTCCCAGGGTGCCGCGGTCCTTTGCCGCCTCGGCGGCCACCGGAGCGCCGGGGCCACCGCAATGGGCCGAGGTGAATCCGATCAGCTCACCTTTGCCATCGGTGCCGATGGTAGTCAGCGTGCAGAGGGTGTCACCGTTGACCACGATGCCTGCCCCGCCGCCGAGCGGGAGTTTGTCGTCAGCTCGTGCGGGCATGCCCGGCACACCGGCCAGGCCCACGGATGCCGCCGTGACCAACGCCGCCGCGAAGCGAAGCAGCCGGCGGTACGTGGTCTCCAATGCAATACTCCCGTCGACAAGCCTGGACGCGTACCCGAAGCGGCGGCGCCAGTCTAGCGTGATCAATGCCCACCAGCCTCGATCCCTAACCGGCCTCTCCTGATCGCCCGCCTCGCCCCCTCGCCGCTGCGCGGCTGGGTGGTACCCCCACCTCAGCCGTACCGGCTGCATGGTCGCCGGGCGGCGCTGTCCGGTTGGCCTCGTCTGGCACCGGACCGCATGGCAACATGAACCGCGACGACCGCGAACGCCCGGCGACGATGCGAGCCGGGCAACGGCTCGAGGAGAAGCCGGCAGCCAAACCGGGAGGACCGTCTGTGAGCAAGACAGATCGAAAGAGCGCCGACCGCAAGGATGGGGTTCCTCGCACGCTGACCACCATTCCATTGACCGATCCGCACGCCCTGTCCGTCGAGCCGTCGATCGGTGAACTGGTCAAGGACGCCACGGCTCAGATATCGACCTTGGTGCGCGCCGAGGTCGAATTGGCCCGCTCTGAAATCACCCGCGATGTCAAAAAAGGTCTTACCGGCAGTGTTTTCTTTATCTCGGCGCTGGTGGTGTTGTTCTACTCGACGTTCTTTTTCTTCTTTTTCCTCGCCGAACTGCTCGATACCTGGCTGTGGCGCTGGGTCGCTTTCCTGATCGTGTTCGGGATCATGGTGGTGGTGACTGCGGTGCTGGCGTTGTTCGGCTACTTGAAGGTGCGGCGCATCCGCGGACCGCGGCAGACCATCGAATCGGTCAAAGAGACACGGACCGCTCTCACGCCGAGTCATGACAAGGGCCCGGGTCGCGCGCTCAGTTCGGCGCAGGGCGGGACGCCCGCCGACCCTTCGGGTTGGTAGATGGCGCCACCAGATCCGTCGATCACCCGTATCGACGGGCCATGGCGCCATCTGGATGTGCACGCCAACGGCATTCGGTTCCACGTCGTCGAGGCCGTGCCCGCCGACCGGAGTGCGGCCACCCCGCCGACTGCGCAGCCGCTGGTGATCATGCTGCACGGCTTCGGCTCGTTCTGGTGGTCGTGGCGTCACCAACTACGCGGTTTGCGCGGAGCCCGGGTCGTCGCGGTGGATCTGCGCGGCTACGGCGGTAGCGACAAACCGCCCCGCGGCTACGACGGTTGGACGCTCGCCGGGGATACCGCCGGACTGATCCGCGCGCTGGGGCACACGTCGGCAACCCTGGTCGGTCATGCCGACGGCGGGCTGGTCTGCTGGGCAACCTCGGTCCTGCACTCGCGGCTGGTTCGCGCCATCGCGGTGATCAGCTCGCCGCACCCCGCCGCACTGCGCAGGTCGGCGTTGACGCGTCGCGATCAGGGCCGTGCGCTGTTGCCCTCGCTGCTGCGCTATCAGGTGCCGATCTGGCCGGAGCGCGCGCTGACTCGGTATCACGGCGCGGAGATCGAGCGTCTGGTCCGTAGTCGGGCCAGCGCTAAATGGGTTGCTTCCGAAGACTTTTCCGAGGCCATCGGCCATCTGCGGCAGGCGATCCAAATTCGGGCGGCGGCGCACTCCGCGCTGGAATATCAGCGTTGGGCAGTGCGTAGCCAGCTGCGCGAGGAGGGCCGCCGCTTTATGAAGTCGATGAACCGGCCTTTGGGGATTCCGATGCTGCACATTCACGGTGATGCCGATCCGTACGTACTGGCCGATCCGGTCGAGCGAACGCAGCGCTACGCGCCGCACGGTTGCTACGTATCAATCGCCGGCGCAGGACATTTCAGTCACGAAGAGATGCCGGAGGAAGTCAACGGTCACCTGAAGCGCTTCCTCGACCGGGTGTACAGGTCGCCCCTTAGCTGACACACTCCCCGGTGGCCACCGGCGCAGTGTCGCCGATGTGCGCCAGCTGAGCGGCCACTTCCTTGGCCGTCAGGACGAAACCGGTGTCGTTGTCGTCGACCGCCGCGCCGAACACCACACCGAGCACCTGGCCGTTGAGGTCGATTAATGGTCCGCCCGAATTACCTTGCTCGACACTCGCTCTGACCGTGTAGACCTCACGGTTGACCGTCGCGCTGCGGTAGATGTCGGGTCCGCTGAGCTCGATGAGTTCCCGGATTCTGGCCGGAGTTGGCACAAAGCCACCGCCACCGGGGTAGCCCATCACTATTGCCTGGGTGCCCGACGTCACCGGGGTGTTGGCGAAGGCCAGCGGTCCGGACGGCAAGTTGGGCACCGACAGGATCGCGATGTCGACAGTCGGGTCGTAGGACACCACGGTGGCGTCATAAGGATTGCCGCTGGCCTCCACGGTGACGCTGTTGGCGCCGGCCACCACGTGCGCATTGGTCATCACGCGGTCGGGAGAGAGGACAAATCCGCTGCCCTCCAACACTTTCTGACAACTCGGTGCAATCGCGCGGATCTTGACCACGCTGAGTTCGGTGGACTCCACCACCGGGTTGTTGGCCAGCGTCGCGTCCGGGGCCGCCACCGCCACGACCGGCGTGCGACTGAACGGCTCCAATACCTGCGGCAGCCCGGAGGTGTCCAGCAGCGCCGACAACCGTTTGGGCACGGTCTTGAGCCACTCCGGCGCGAAGTCGTTGACCTGTGCCAACACCCGCGAGCCGCGCACCGCAGCAGCCAGGTTCGGCTGGCCCGACGAGGACGTCAGCGGCGTCGCCAGCAGCCATGCCGCCACCAACACCACCACCAGCTGCACCGCCACCCCGATCAGCGAGTCGAAGAATCGGACCGAGTTGCTGTGGATCGCGCCGCGGACCGCGCGGCCCAAAACCACACCGGCGACCTCGCCGACGACGACCAGCCCCAGGATCAGAAACAGCGCGGCGAACAGCTTGGCCCGCGGCGCGCTGATGTGCGCGACAAGGTGCGGGGCCAGCAGCACGCCGGCGATCGCTCCGAGTAGCACACCGACGAATGACAGCAGTGAGCCGAGCGCACCCGAACGCCAACCTGAGATCGCCGCGATGAAAGCCACTGCCAGCACAGCGATGTCGAGCCATTGTGAGGAGGTCATCAGGCATCATCCCCGTCGCCGACCAGGGCCATCGCTTCATTCAACTCGCGGACATCGCTGGTGTCCCAGGACTCAGCCCAACCAGCCACATCAAGCATTGCCGAAATCACTTGGCCAGTGAATCCCCAAACCAGCATCTCGTTCAACAAGAAAGCCGGCCCGGCGAAGCGGCGGCTGAAGGAGCTGCGGTACACCATCAGCCGGTTGGCCGGATTGATGAAAGCCCGCACCGGGACCCGGGCCACGATTGCCGTCTCCGCCGGATCGACGACGGCCACCGGCCCCGGATCCGGCGAGTACGCCAGCACCGGGACGACGTGAAAACCGGACGGCGCGATGAACGTTCGCTCCATCGTGGCCAGCGGATGCAGCCTGCCGGTGTCGATACCGGTCTCCTCGCGCGCTTCCCGCAGTGCAGTGGCCACCGGCCCGTCATCATCCGGATCGGATGCGCCACCGGGGAACGCCGCCTGGCCCGCATGGTGGCGCAATGTGGAGGCCCGCACCGTGAGCAGTAGGTCGGCTTCTTCAGGAAGGGAGTCGGGCGGAGCGCCATTGGTTTGGCCCGACGGCGGGCCGGAAAACAACACCAGCACCGCTGCGTCGCGTCCGTCTTTGCGTAGCGAGGCCGTCGCCTTGGCGGCGGTCACCATGGCCAGGACGTCGGCGGGAAGACGACGACGGAAAGCGTCGGGCACCTCACCAACGTTGTCGACCAATGGACGCAGCCAGGACGGACCGAGCTCAGGCGTCAAAGGAATCGTCCCTCGCGCGTGGGTGAGCTCTCCACCGCTCGGTCGCGGAGTGCCCCCTGCGCTCACCGGCGCCTCCTTCGTCCGTCGTCGCCGGGCGCGTCCAGATGCCCGGTCCCCCGCACCGCTCCGCGGCCCGCATCCTCGCCGTGCGTCATCGCGTCTGATCTCCGAGCACAGTTGCGATCTCGTCGGCATTAGCGAAAGCTCGCGGCAGGGTCTGCGCAACGCTACCGTCCGAGCCCAGCACTACTGTCGCGGGCATCACATTTGGCACCCGCAGTGCCGCTGCTACCCCACGACGACCGTCCTGCAGAGTCGGTAGTCGAACACCGAGCTCCGCCAACCGCAGCAAAGCGGCCGTTTCGTTCTCGTCCTGGTGCACCGTCACCACCATCACAGCCGGCCCGACCCGTCGTTGATACTCGGCCATCGCAGGGAGTTCGGCCGCACAGGGTGCACACCAATACGCCCACAAGTTGAGAACTACCCGATGCCCGGCCAATGCCGGGCCGACGTCGACGACCGAGCCGTCGGCTGCGCACTCCGCCGTCACACCGCGCAACGCCGGCGGACCGGGCTCCGCGCCCGGGTGGGGACACGCCGCGAGGTCAGCACGCTGCCGCGGTCCGGCCAGCGCGGCCGGGTTGTCCGCGTCGCGATGCTCGCGACCGGCGCCGATTGGCGGGGCGGTTGACCGGTGGGCGCTATCGCGCAGCTCGACCACCAACGCCACGATCAATGCCGCGACCACCGCCAGCACCGCGAGGGTCCAGCGGGTGGCTCGAGGGGTGAAAGTGGTCAAATTGGGCCCCGTTTGCAGCTCAGTCCGGTTCTGGTGGGCGGTGCTGCGCTACAAGCCGACCATCGCCAGCAGGTGCTCGGTTTCCGGGCCCTGTACCAGAGCGGCCGCGATCAGCGGTTCGGTGGGCCCGGTCCCGAACGAGGGACAGTCCTTGGCCAGCACGCAAACTCCGCACGCCGGTTTGCGGGCGTGGCACACCCGGCGACCGTGGAAGATCACCCGATGACTCAGCACAGTCCACCCGCTGCGTTCGATGAGTTCACCGACCGCATGCTCGACCTTGACGGGGTCTTCCTCAGCCGTCCAGCGCCAGCGCCGAACCAGCCGCCCGAAATGGGTGTCGACGGTGATTCCGGGCACGTCGAATGCGTTTCCCAGGATGACATTGGCGGTTTTACGTCCGACCCCGGGCAGCGTCACCAGTTCGTCCATGGTGGCCGGCACCTCGCCGTCGAATCGCTCGACCAATGCTTGTCCCAGGCCGATCAACGACGAGGCTTTGTTCCGGTAGAAGCCGGTGGGGCGAATTAGGGCTTCAAGTTCTTCACGGTCCGCCTCTGCGTAATCCACCGCGGTGCGGTAGCGGGCGAACAGCGCCGGGGTCGTGAGATTCACCCGCTTGTCCGTGCTTTGGGCCGACAAGATCGTCGCCACCGTCAGCTCCAACGGTGTGGTGAAATCCAACTCACAGTAGACGTGTGGAAACGCTTGCCCAAGTTTGCGATTCATGCGGCGCGCTCGTCGCACCAAACCCAAATGGGTTTCCGAAGACCAACGGCGGGCGGCGGCGGCGGCGGCCGCACCGGACGCTGGGGCGGCGGCGCGCGAAGGTTTGCCCATTATCACTCTCAACAGAGTACTAATTCGTGATCCCGCTGAGACCTTAGCCGTGTTTACTTGCCACTTGTGTCTTGGTTGCTCGTGGCATTCATCCCGGGGTTGCTGATGCTGGCGACTTTCGGACTTGGACGGCTGGAAGCGGGCTTGGTAGAGAACACAGTTACGGCAAGCGATGTCGCGGAGTTTCTCGAGCAGGCCGAGCCTATTGACGTGCGCACATTGGCCCGGGAAGGAATGCCCGAGGCTCTGGAGAGCCTGCACCGCCGCATCGGGCGGGTGGGAGATGAATCGCCTTATCGATCCGGCCGGGTCGAGCCGGTCACCGATCCGTTGCTGAGGGCCACCGTTATTTCCGCCCCCCGACACCCCGGCCTACCCAGACAGCCGCATAAGCATTCGCAGGCGAATCGGCAATTTGGCCCGCCTCAGCATGCCAATCGTGTGTAGCGTTGGCACGTCGAGTTAATGGCTTACCTCTAGACTCAGCCTGCGAGTGCGTAGAGGTACCCCCTCGGGGAGCCAGACAACCCGGCCCGGGCACCAGACCCGCCCGATGACGATGCGGACCGCGAAGCGGCCCGAGGAGGAGTCGGGCACCAGACCTGTGCATATCAGAGTCATTGAAATAGCTAAGGGGCAACGTGGACGAGATCCTGGCGAGGGCCGGAATCTTCCAGGGGGTTGAACCCAGCGCCGTCGCCGCGCTGACCAAGCAGCTGCAGCCCGTCGACTTCCCTCGCGGACATACGGTTTTCGCGGAGGGCGAGCCGGGTGATCGGCTGTACATCATCATTTCCGGAAAGGTCAAGATCGGCCGCCGTTCACCGGACGGTCGGGAGAATCTGCTGACCATCATGGGTCCGTCCGACATGTTTGGTGAGCTGTCGATCTTCGATCCCGGCCCTCGGACCTCCAGCGCGACCACGATCACCGAGGTGCGCGCAGTGTCGATGGATCGCGACGCGCTGCGGGCCTGGATTGCGGATCGTCCCGAAATCGCCGAGCAGCTGCTAAGGGTGCTGGCCCGGCGGCTGCGACGCACCAACAACAACCTCGCCGACCTCATCTTCACCGACGTGCCGGGCCGAGTCGCCAAGCAGCTACTGCAGCTGGCCCAGCGTTTCGGCACCCAGGAAGGCGGCGCGATGCGGGTGACGCACGACCTGACGCAAGAGGAGATCGCCCAGCTGGTCGGCGCGTCCCGTGAGACGGTGAACAAGGCGCTGGCCGACTTCGCCCACCGGGGCTGGATTCGCCTGGAGGGCAAGAGCGTGCTGATCTCGGACTCGGAGAGGCTGGCGCGGCGCGCCAGGTAGCTTCCCTGACGTTGAGATTGCACTCAGGGTCGCGACCTCGGCGAGTTCACAGCCCTGAGTGCAATTTCAGCCCCGCAGATAGTCCAACTGCGCCTGCACCGACCATTCCGATGCGCCCCACAGCTCCTCGTCGACGTCGAAGTAGACGTGCTCGACAACCTGGCGTGCGGTGGCGTCGTCGCCGAGATCCCGCAACGCCGAGCGCACCTGCTCCAGCCGCTGCTCGCGGTGTGCCAGGTATCCCGACGCCGCGGCTTCCACATTGGCCAGATCCGGCCCGTGGCCGGGTAGCACGCTCCGCCCGCCCAGTCCGCGCAGCCGGTGCAGCGACTCCAGGTAGTCGGCCAGGCTGCCGTCTTCGGTGTCGATGACGGTCGTTCCGCGACCCAATACGGTGTCTGCCGTCAGCACTGCGTCGTCCAGTACGAACGACAGCGAATCGGCGGTGTGGCCAGGCGTCGCCAACACCGTGATCCGCAGGCCCGCAGTATCGATCACCTCACCGTCGGTCAGCTCAGCGCTGAGGCCCCGCAAGAACCCGCTGCCCGCCGAGCGCACCGGTGCGCCGGTCAGGTCGACCAGCTTGTCGATGGCATCGGTGTGGTCGCCATGACGGTGGCTGATCAGCACCAGGGCGATGCGGCCCAGGTCGGCGATTCTCGCGATGTGCTCGTCGTCGTCGGGACCGGGATCGACGACTACCATCTCGTCGCTGCCTGGTCCACGCAGCACCCAGGTGTTGGTGCCGTCCAGCGTCAGCAAGCCCGGATTGTCAGCCAGCAGCACCGATGCGGTTTCGGTGACCGGGCGTAGCCGGCCGTAGGCGGGATGTGTCAGCGATTCAGCGCTGCCGGTCACGGTCGTTAACCGACCTCGACCACCAGCTCGACCTCCACCGGCGCGTCCAACGGCAATTCGGATACGCCGACCGCCGAGCGGGCGTGGCTGCCGCGATCGTCGAACACCTCCGTAAGCAGATCCGATGCGCCGTTGACGACGCCCGGCTGGCCGTTGAATCCGGGTGCGGACGCGACGAATCCGACCACCTTGACCACTCGGGCTACCGCGTCGATGCCCACCAGCGAATCGACCGCGGCCAGCGCGTTGAGCACGCAGATCCGCGCCAGTGCCTTGCCCTGCTCGGGGGTGACATCCGCTCCGACCTTGCCGGTCTCGGCCAGCTTGCCGGCCTGCGTCGGCAACTGACCCGACGTGAACACCAGGTTGCCGCTGCGCACAGCCGGAACGTAGGAGGCCAACGGCTTCGCCACCTCGGGCAGTTCGACCCCCAACTCTTTGAGCCGGGCAGACGCACTCATTTCGGGCGTTTCAGATACGCCACGTGCTGCTCACCGGTCGGCCCGGGCAGCACGGCAACCAGCTCCCAACCGTCGGCGCCCCACTGATCGAGGATCTGTTTCGTGGCGTGTGTCAACAGGGGGACCGTGGCGTACTCCCACGCGGTCGGTTGGCTCATACTTCGAGTTTATCGGCAGGGCAGTCGGATGATCTGGTTAGCATGCACTGGTGGCGACCACACCGAGCGGCGGCAGTACTGTCCGCTGGCCATCGCGATTGTCGAAGGCCCGTCTGCATTTCGTGACCGGCAAAGGCGGTACCGGTAAGTCGACGGTGGCCGCTGCGCTCGCGCTGACTCTCGCGTCCGGAGGCCGCAAGGTTTTGCTCGTCGAAGTCGAAGGGCGCCAAGGGATTGCGCAACTCTTCGATGTGCCGCCGCTGCCCTACAAAGAGCTCAAGATCGCGATTGCCGAGCACGGCGGCCAGGTCAACGCGCTAGCGATCGACATCGAAGCCGCGTTCCTGGAATACCTCGACATGTTCTACAACCTCGGCATCGCCGGCCGGGCGATGCGGCGCATCGGGGCGATCGAGTTCGCCACGACGATCGCGCCGGGCCTGCGCGACGTTTTGCTCACCGGCAAGATCAAGGAATCCGTGATCCGCGTCGACAAGGACAAGCTGCCGGTTTATGACGCAATCGTCGTCGACGCGCCCCCGACCGGCCGTATCGCACGCTTTTTGGACGTCACCAGGGCGGTGTCCGATCTCGCCAAGGGCGGCCCGGTGTACTCGCAGGCCGAAGGTGTGGTGAAGATCCTGCACTCGGATCAAACGGCCATCCACTTGGTGACCCTTCTGGAGGTGCTGCCGATGCAGGAGACGATGGAGGCAATCGACGAGCTGCAGGAGCTGCGCATACCCATCGGTAGCGTGATTGTCAATCGCAATATCGAGGCTTACCTGAAACCCGACGATCTCGCCAAAGCCGCTGAGGGCGATGTCGATGCCGACGCGGTGCGTGCGGGTCTGGCCGCCGCCGGGATCAAGCTCCCCGATGCAGACTTCGCGGGCTTACTGACCGAGACCATCCAACACGCCACCCGGATGACCGCGCGTGCAGCAACCGCCTTGCAGCTCGACGAGCTGAAGGTCCCACGCCTGGAGCTCCCCACCATTGCCGACGGTGTCGACCTCGGCAGCCTCTACGAACTTTCTGAATCCCTTGCACAGCAGGGGGTTCGATGAGTACCACACCACCGACACTCGATATCGCATCGATTCTGGGCGACACCACTAATCGCGTGGTGGTGTGCTGCGGCGCGGGCGGGGTCGGCAAGACCACCGCCGCCGCCGCGATGGCGCTGCGCGCAGCCGAATACGGCCGCATGGTAGTCGTTTTGACGATCGACCCGGCTAAGCGGCTTGCGCAGGCGTTGGGAATCAGCGACCTCGGCAATTCCCCCCAGCGCGTGCCGCTGGCTCCGGAAGTGCCCGGCCAGCTGTTCGCGATGATGCTCGACATGCGCCGGACATTCGACGAGATGGTGATCCAATATTCGGGACCCGATCGGGCGCAGGCGATTTTGGACAACCAGTTCTACCAGACGGTCGCCACGTCACTGGCCGGCACTCAAGAGTACATGGCGATGGAGAAGCTCGGCCAGCTGCTGAACGAGGACCGCTGGGATCTGGTCGTGGTGGATACCCCACCGTCGCGCAACGCGCTGGACTTCCTGGACGCACCGAAACGGTTGGGCAGCTTCATGGATAGCCGGTTATGGCGGCTGCTGTTGGGACCCGGGCGTGGGATCGGGCGGCTTGTCACCGGCGCGGTCGGCTTAGCGATGAAGGCACTATCAACCGTCCTCGGTTCGCAGATGCTTTCCGAAGCTGCGAGTTTCGTGCAATCACTGGATGCCACCTTCGGCGGCTTCCGGGAGAAGGCGGACCGCACCTATGCGTTGTTGAAGCGCCGCGGTACCCAGTTCGTGGTGGTGTCGGCCGCCGAGCCTGACGCGCTCAGGGAGGCGTCGTTCTTCGTGGACCGGCTTTCGGAGGAGCGTATGCCGCTGGCCGGACTCATCCTGAACCGAACCCATCCGATGTTGTGTTCATTGCCGGTTGAGCGAGCCATCGACGGAGCCAAGACGTTGGAGAGCGAGCCGGAAGGCACCGACGGCACCAAGGCCTTGGCAATGGCCGTCCTGCAGATCCACGCTGACCGCGCGTCGACTTCCAAGCGCGAGATCCGGCTGCTGTCGCGGTTCACCGGGGCCAATCCCCACGTCGCCATTGTCGGGGTGCCGTCGCTGCCGTTCGACGTCTCCGATCTGGAGGCGTTGCGTGCAATCGCCGACCAGATGACAACGGTCGGCGACGATGCGGGGCGAGTGGGCTAGCCGCGCGGCTACCTAGTCGCGCGGCTACTTAGCCAACGCTGCGGTGCTTGCGCTGCGCAGCGAAGAACTCAGACCAGGACACCACCTCGGGGTGTTGTTTGAGTAGCGCCCGACGCTGGCGTTCGGTCATGCCGCCCCACACGCCGAACTCGACACGGTTATCCAGCGCGTCGGCGCCGCATTCCAGCATCACCGGGCAATGCCTGCAGATCACTGCGGCCTTGCGTTGTGCAGCCCCCCGCACGAACAGCTCATCGGGATCAGCCGCCCGACACAGCGCCTTGGAAACCCAGGCGATCCTGGACTCGGCTTCGGCCCCGTACAGGATGCTGCTTGTCGGGGCTGCGCTCGTCTTCCGCACTGCGGTCCGTGTACCTGACACCAGCGATTCCCCTTCGCTCCTGCCACCGGTGCGGCGGTTGTGTGCTATATCCAGACCACCGATGCGATCTGCGCCACGCTCTGCACGTCGGTGTTACCTGTATCTCATTGTGTGCATAAGCTACGTGGTCAGGTGTCAATTACGCAACAGTCTCTTACCCCCTTTTTTGGGACGACCGTGCAGTCCGATCATGAAGGGGCCCCCGAAATGGGCCGAGGCAACGGCTGAAACACCCCTGAGCTGCCACTGAGAGGAACCTGAGCGCTCACGCGGGCGAGACTATCGCCCGGACACCACACGGGACAACTTGCGTCGCAGCGCCGCTAATCTAGTAGCCATGCCGGAGCGCCCCACGCCTGCCATCACGGTCGCAAAGCTCGTCGGGTGCTGTCTGTTGGCCAGCGTCGTGGTCGCGGCCCTGCTGTTCCCCGTGGTCGGCGGAGTCGGTCTGGTATCCAATCGGGCCTCCGAAGTCGTCGGCAACGCGTCGGCTCAACTGCTCGAGGGCGAAGTCCCAGCGGTGACCACGATGGTCGACGCGAAGGGCAACACGATTGCCTGGCTGTACTCGCAGCGCCGGTTCGAGGTGCCCACCGACAAGATTGCCAACACGATGAAGCTGGCAATCGTCTCGATCGAAGACAAGCGGTTTGCCGAGCACAACGGCGTGGACTGGAAGGGCACCCTGACCGGGTTGGCCGGCTACGCCTCCGGCGACGTGGACACCCGCGGCGGATCGACGATCGAGCAACAGTATGTGAAGAACTATCAGTTGCTCGTCATCGCGCAAACCGACGCAGAAAAACGCGCAGCCATCGAGACCACGCCGGCGCGCAAACTGCGCGAGATCCGGATGGCGCTCACCCTGGATAAGACCTTCGCCAAACCAGAGATCCTGACCCGCTACCTGAACCTGGTGTCCTTTGGTAACAACGCCTTCGGTGTGCAGGATGCAGCGCAAACCTACTTCGGTGTCAACGCGTCCGACCTGAATTGGCAGCAGGCGGCCCTGCTGGCCGGCCTGGTCCAGTCGACCAGCGCGCTGAATCCCTATACCAACCCGGACGGGGCGCTGGCCCGCCGGAACCTCGTTCTGGACACCATGATCGAAAACCTGCCCAACGAGGCCGACGCGCTGCGCGCCGCCAAGGCTGAGCCACTCGGGATTTTGCCGCAGCCCAAAGAGCTACCCCGCGGCTGCATCGCGGCGGGTGATCGGGCCTTCTTCTGCGACTACGTGCAGGCCTACTTGGCCCGCGCCGGCATCAGCAAAGATCAGGTCGCCCGGGGCGGCTACCTGATCCGCACCAACCTGGACCCCGATGTGCAGGAGCCGATCAAACACGCGATCGACACCTACGCCAGCCCGACCCTCGAGGGTATTGCCAGCGTGATGAGCGTGATCAGGCCCGGTAAGACCTCGCACAAAGTGGTTGCGATGGCCAGCAACCGCACCTACGGGCTGAACACCGAGGCCGGCGAGACTATGCGATCGCAGCCGTTCTCTTTGGTCGGCGACGGCGCCGGATCCATCTTCAAAATCTTCACCACCGCCGCGGCGATGCAGATGGGCATGGGTATCAACGCCACACTCGATGTCCCAGGCCGGTTCCAGGCCAAGGGCATGGGCAGCGGCGGCGCCAAGGGCTGCCCCAAAGAGACCTGGTGCGTCATCAACGCCGGCAACTATCGCGGGTCGATGAATGTGACCGACGCGCTGGCCACGTCGCCCAACACGGCTTTCGCCCGGCTGATCCAGCTCGTGGGGGTACAACGCGCGGTCGACATGGCGATCAAGCTCGGACTGCGGTCCTACGCCGATCCGGGGACCGCCCGCGACTACGACCCGGACAGCAACGAAAGCCTGGCCGACTTCATCAAACGGCAGAACATCGGGTCGTTCACGCTGGGCCCATTCGAGCTGAACGCGCTGGAACTGTCGAACGTCGCGGCGACACTGGCCTCGGGCGGCATGTGGTGCCCACCGAACCCCATCGACAAGCTGATCGACCGCAACGGCAACGAAGTGGCTGTCAGCACCGAAGCCTGCGACCAAGCGGTACCAGAAGGGCTGGCCAACACGCTGGCCAATGCGATGAGCAAGGACGCCCTGGGCGGCGGCACCGCATCCGGGTCGGCCGGTGCGGCGGGGTGGAACCTGCCGGTGTCCGGCAAGACCGGCACCACCGAGGCACACCGGTCGTCGGGCTTCGTGGGTTTCACCAATCAGTACGCCGCGGCCAACTACATCTACGACGACTCCACCTCGCCGTCAGATCTGTGCTCGTCGCCGCTGCGGCGCTGCGGCGACGGCAACCTCTACGGCGGCAACGAGCCGGCGCGCACCTGGTTCACCGCGATGAAGCCCATCGCCACGATGTTCGGCGATGTGCACCTACCGCCGACCGACCCGCAGTACGTCGAAGGCGGCCCCGGTTCTCGGGTGCCGAGCGTCGCGGGTCTTGACGTCGACGCCGCCCGCCAGCGCTTGAAGGAGGCCGGGTTCCAGGTCGCCGAGCAACCCAGCTCGGTCAACAGCAGTGCGAAGTATGGCGAGGTGGTCGGAACCTCGCCCAACGGCCAGACGATCCCCGGTGCGGTGATCACCATTCAAACCAGCAACGGCGTCCCGCCGGCGCCGCCCCCACCGCCACAAGGCGGCCCAGGTGTCCCAGGTGTTCCGGTGCCGGTGGGTTCCCAGGTCATCGAGATTCCGGGTCTCCCGCCGATCACGATCCCAATTCTGGCACCACCCCCACCGTAGGCGGTTGCAATAGCGTGTGGCCTGATGCCAGGCGACCGACGGCAGTAGGCTGGCCTGCATGCCTTCCGCGATTTCTGCTCAGAAAGCTGCCGGCGCCATCGCGCTTGGATCGACCGTCGCCGGAATCGGTTACGCCGCTGTCATCGAACGCAATGCGTTTGTGCTGCGAGAGTTGACCATGCCTGTGCTGGCGCCGGGTTCGTCGCCGCTGCGGGTGCTGCACATCAGCGACCTTCACATGCGGCCCGGTCAGCGCCGCAAGCAGGCGTGGCTACGCGAACTCGTTGGCCTTGAGCCCGACCTCGTCGTCAACACCGGCGACAACCTGGCGCACCCCAAGGCGGTGCCCGCGGTCATCCAGAGCCTCAGCGATCTGCTTTCGCTGCCGGGCATTTTCGTCTTCGGTAGCAACGACTATTTCGGACCACGACCCAAGAATCCGCTGAACTACCTGACGAACCCGGGTCATCGCGTGCACGGTCAGCCGCTGCCCTGGCAGGACCTGCGGGCGGCGTTCACTGAACGCGGCTGGCTGGACCTGACCCACAACCGTCGCGAGTTCGAGGTGGCCGGACTGCACATCGCGGCCGCAGGCGTGGACGACCCGCACATTGCGCGGGATCGCTACGACGCGATCGCGGGGCCGGCCAGCCCGGCCGCCAACCTGCGGCTGGGCCTGACCCATTCGCCGGAGCCCCGGGTGCTGGACCGCTTCGCCGCCGACGGCTACCAGCTGGTGATGGCCGGCCACACTCATGGCGGACAGCTGTGCTTGCCGTTCTATGGAGCCCTGGTGACCAATTCGGGTCTGGACCGGTCCCGCGTTAAGGGCCCATCACGGTGGGGCGCCACCATGCGATTACATGTCTCCGCCGGGATCGGCACTTCGCCGTATGCGCCGGTGCGGTTCTGCTGCAGGCCTGAAGCCACCCTGCTGACATTGATTGCGGCGCCGATAGGCGGCCGCGATTCGCACAGCGATCTGGGCCGGTCGGAACCCACGTATTCAGCACGTTGAGCCCGCCGGCCCAGGTCGCAGTTCGTAGCCGACCACGCGACCAGGTCAACAACGCGATCCGACTGATCGAGGCGGACGCCCATCGCGGTGCCGACACTCACCTGCTGCGCTATCCGCTGCCCTCGGCCTGGTCCGACAACGCCGGTATCGAGCTCTACCTCAAAGACGAGACCACGCACATCACCGGCAGCCTCAAGCATCGATTGGCTCGCTCGCTGTTCCTTTGGAATCGATATTCCTTCAAATGCGCGACGAGAATCATCCGATCCCGGTTTGGATCGTGATCGGGGCGGGCACGGGTGGAACCGGCGCGACGATCGGCCGCTACCTCCGCTATCGGCGACATGCAACCCGGCTATGTGTGGTCGACCCGGAGAGCTCGGCATTTTATCCGGCCTACGCCGAATCTCGATATGACATCGTGATTTCTGCGTCGTCGCGGATCGAGGGAATTGGCAGGCCACGCGTCGAGCCGTCCTTTCTGCCCGAGGTAGTTGACCGCATGGCCCGACGCCGCGTCGATTGCGGCGGCCCGCCACGCCAGTGCGGTGCTGGGCCGGCGTGTAGGCGCCTCGACCGGCACCAATTTGTGGGGAGCCTTCGGCCTGCTCGCCGAAATGGTCGCCGACGGCCGCAGCGGTTCAGTGGTCACATTGCTCGCCGACAGCGGCGACCGCTACGCCGACACCTACTTCTGCGACGAGTGGCTCAAGACCCAGGAACTGGACACATCCGCGCCCGCCATGGCCCTGACCGAATTCGAACGCTCGGGCCACTGGGACTGATCCCAGGCCTCGTCAACATCGCTGCCCGGAGCGGTAACCAGCAGCCACAGCACTCCCAGGGCCAGGAATCCGCCGAACACCACGGCGCCTAACACCGTCATGATTTTCTCGCTTCCTTTGCACCGACTGTGCAGTAATTAGTCTATTAACGTCGCCGACATCCCGGTTATTCCACGCCGGACCGTGCTGCAAATCCCTGGACCGGGCCGGATGTGGGCGCAGAGCACCGACGCCCTGCCGATCCCGAGCCAGGCGTGGGTACCGCAATCGGCTTTGGCGAATCGCCGGGTCGGTGCGATACGCTGTCGTGGCTTCAAGCGGGGTGTGGCGCAGCTTGGTAGCGCGCTTCGTTCGGGACGAAGAGGCCGTGGGTTCGAATCCCGCCACCCCGACCGCGTAGGCGCAGGTCACAGCGTTGACCGGTGACTACGGTGTTCGGGCGGTCCGCAGTGGGTCCGCAGCAGATTTGATCGCCGCGTCCAGCCGGTCCGCAACCCCGTCCAGATCCTCATCGAACAGGTCGGCGTAGACGTCCAGCGTCATCGATGCCTTGGCGTGCCCGAGCATCCGCTGTACAGCCTTCACATTGGCCCCGGCGCTGATGGCCAGGCTGGCCGCGGTGTGCCGCAGATCGTGCGGTGTGATCGTCGGGAAGGTGTCATCAGCCTTGCGGCACGCGACAACCGCGGGAGCGAACACTTTGCTCCGGTAGTTGGAGACACGCAGCACGCCATCACGCAGATCGGTGAACACCAGCTCGTCGCGACCCTTGCCCACCATCAGTGCGGCCAGCTCATCGGCCAGTGCGGCCGGGAACGGCACTGAGCGGCGCTCCCAGGTCTTCGGTGTCGACCACACCAGGCCGCTGGACTCGGTGACCGAGCGGGACACGTTCACCCGGCGACGCAACATGTCGAAATCCTGAACACGCAATGCGGCCATCTCGCCCCAGCGTAAGCCGGTGTAGGCCAGGAACCGGACGACCTCGCCCTGGCGGTCGACCGCCACGGCCAGCGCCGCCACCTGAACGTGGCTCAGGTATCCGCGGTCGGCGTGCTGACGTTTGGGCAGCCGCACCCCTTCACACG
>NZ_JBKQTQ010000049.1:0-39591 GCF_052143115.1 Mycobacterium sp. | reverse complement strand
TGATCTCGGGACCGGCCAGCTATCCGCACTTTCTCCGGTCGCAGTTCGCCAGCTCAGCGGCCGGTTCAGGCATCGAGGACTACCTCATCGCGAATGTCATTCTGCTGCCGCTGTTCACCATTGTCGACGGCCTGCGGCGCGGCATCCGCCACCCGTGGCTCTTCTTCCTGTGCAGCTTCTTCACCAGCTTTTCGTTCCCGCTTGCGTTCTACTTCGCCACCATGGAGCGGCAGCGCCGGCACGAACGAGCCCGCGAGACGGTGCCCAAAATCGCCGCCTAAGGCTCGAGCAGCTCGGTGCCGACGAACGGGACCAGCGCCTCGGGCACCCGCACGCTGCCGTCGGGCCGCTGGTGGTTTTCCAGAATCGCAACCAGCCAGCGGGTGGTGCCCAGCGTGCCGTTGAGCGTGGCCGCGATCTGCGGCTTGCCGTTGGCATCCCGATAGCGGGTGGCCAGCCGGCGCGCCTGGAAGGTGGTGCAGTTCGACGTCGACGTCAGCTCGCGGTAGGTGCCCTGCGTGGGAACCCACGCCTCGCAGTCGAACTTGCGGGCGGCCGACGAGCCGAGATCGCCTGCGGCCACGTCGATTACCCGGTAGGGCACCTCGATACGGGCCAGCATCTCTCGCTGCCAGCCCAGCAGCCGCTGATGCTCGGCCTCGGCGTCGGCCGGCGTGCAGTAGACGAATCCTTCGACCTTGTCGAACTGGTGCACCCGGATGATGCCGCGGGTGTCCTTGCCGTAACTGCCGGCTTCGCGGCGGAAGCACGACGACCAGCCGGCGTAGCGCAGCGGCCCGCCGGACAGGTCGAGGATCTCGTCGGCGTGATAGCCGGCCAGCGGTACCTCCGACGTGCCGACCAGATAGAGGTCGTCGGCCTCGACCCGGTACACCTCCTCGGCGTGTGCGCCGAGGAAGCCGGTGCCCGACATCACCTCCGGACGCACCAGCACCGGCGGAATGATCGGGATGAAACCGTTGTCTGCCGCCAGCCGGATCGCCAACTGCAGCAGCCCCAGCTGCAGTAACGCGCCTCGACCGGTCAGGAAGTAGAACCGCGAACCGGACACCTTGGCGCCGCGCTCCATGTCGATCAGGCCGAGTGCCTCACCGAGTTCCACGTGGTCTTTCGGATTGTCGATCGCGGCCGACTCACCAACGACGTCAAGGACACTGTAGTCGTCCTGGCCGCCGGCGGGGACGCCGTCGATGATCACGTTCGAGATCGCCATCTGGGCCGCGGTGAACCCCGCCTCGGCTTCAGCCTGCGCTGTCTCGGCCGCTTTGACCTGCTCGGCCAGCTCCTTGGCCCGCTGCAGCAGCGCCGGACGCTCGTCGGCGGCCGCGGCTCCCACCTTCTTGCTGGCGGCCTTTTGTTCGGCGCGCAGCGAATCGGCTGTCGAGATCGCGGTCCGCCGGGCGGTATCGGCTGTCAGCAGCGTGTCGACCAAAGTCGGGTCCTCGCCGCGGCTGGTCTGCGATTGGCGCACGGCGTCCGGGTTTTCGCGGAGCAACTTCAGGTCGATCACGGCCTAGAACCCTACGCGTGCAGTACCCGTAGGCGACAACCACATGACGTTACTTCTGCAACAGCTGTCACGGGACACGGTCGGCCTGTCAGAATGGAACCGATGTCCAACGCAACCGAGCAGCACAAGTCGCCGGCCGGCCGGCTGGGACTTCGGCTACCGCGGGCCGAGTGGCTGACTGCTCTGCAGGCCTCGGCCACCCGGCGCGCGCTGCTACTGACCGCTCTGGGCGGTCTGCTGATTGCCGGGCTCGTCACGGCCCTTCCGATCGGGGGTGGTCCCGGTCGGCTGGCCGGCTACATCGACCCGGTGCCCAGCACCGGATCGAAGGGTAACGACGCTTTCAACCACGCCACCAGTGGTAACTGCCTGATGTGGCCGGATCGGATGCCCGAAGCTGCGACCATCGTCGACTGCAAAGACGACCACCGGTTCGAGGTTGCCGAATCGATCGACATGCGCACGTTCCCCGGTTCGGAGTACGGCCCCGACGCCCCGCCGCCGTCGGCCACCCGCATCGAACAGATCAGCCAGGAGCAGTGCGAGTCGGCCGTGCGCCGCTACCTGGGCGCGAAATTCGACCCTAACAGCAAGTTCATCGTCAGCATGTTGTGGTCCGGCGACAAAGCGTGGCGGCAGAACGGCGAGCGGCGGATGCTGTGCGGCCTGCAGCTGCCGGGCGCGGGTAACGAACAGATCGCCTTCAAGGGCAAGGTCGCCGACGTCGACCAGTCCAAGATCTGGCCCGACGGTGCCTGCCTGGGTATCGACCCCTCGACCAATCAACCCACCGACATTCCGATCGATTGCGCCGCGCCGCACGCGATGGAGGTCACTGGCACGGTCAACTTGCTGGCCAAGTTTCCCGACGCGCTGCCTCCGGAGCCCGAACAGGACGGCTTCATCAAGGACTCCTGCACCAGGCTGACGGACGCCTACCTCGCGCCGGTTCAGTTTCGCAGCACTACCCTGACGCTGATTTACAGCACGCTGTCGCTGCCCAGCTGGTCGGCCGGTAGCCGGCAGGTTGCCTGCAGCATCGGGGCGACCCTGGGTAACGGTGGCTGGGCGACGTTGCTCAACAGCGCCAAGGGGGCGCTGCGGATCAATGGTCAGCCTCCCGTTCCGCCGCCCGACATCCCGCAGGAGCGGCTCAACCTGCCGCCGATCCCGACAACTCCGGATACCGGCGGATCATCCGCGTCGTCGTCGTCGTCGAGCGGATCATCCGCGTCGTCGTCGTCGAGCGGATCAAGCAGCCAGCAACGGCAGGGTAACCAACACCTTCCGGGGCAGCCACCGGCCACCCAGGAGCAGCCGGCACCAGCCGCACCACCCCCGCCGGCCCAGCCAGCCCCGGGTGCGCCAGCCCCGGAAGCGCCGCCCCCGCCGGCTCCCGAAGCGCCGCCACCACCACCTCCGCCGCCTGCGCCGGAAGCGCCGCCGCCACCACCTGCTCAGGGGCAATAGCAGGGTGGCCGTGCGGATGGATCCGCAACGGTTCGACGAGCTGGTGTCCGACGCGCTCGACCTGATCCCGCCGCAGCTGGCTGCCGTGATGGACAACGTGGTGGTGCTGGTTGAGGATCGTCACCCAGACGAAGATGACTTGCTCGGCCTGTACGAGGGTGTGGCGTTGATCGAACGCGATTCCAACTACGCCGGTTCGCTGCCCGACACCATCACGATCTACCGCGACGCGCTGTTGGACGTCTGCGACGGCGAGGACGAGGTCGTCGAGGAAGTGAAGATCACCGTGGTTCACGAGATCGCCCACCACTTCGGTATCGACGACGACCGGTTGCATGAACTGGGTTGGGCCTGACCAACTTCACGGCGATATGGCGGGCGCGGCGCCGCAGATCTATCGGCGATCGGTGCTAAGAACAGCGCATGAGTACCGCCGGCGACGATGCAGAGCGAAGCGATGAGGAGAAGCGGCGCATGAGCACCGGCGCCGACGATGCAGAGCGAAGCGATGAGGTGGGGGTACCGCCCGCTTGCGGGGGAGAGCGGCGCATGAGTACCGCCGGCGACGATGCAGAGCGAAGCGATGAGGAGGAGCGGCGCATGAGCAGAGGCTGCCGCGACTGCCGAGCAGGCTTAGATCATTGCCACGGCACGATCATTCGCCATTGGTTGCACCGGTCGGAGTGCACCGAGGAAGGGTGCACCAGCCCGGAGCTGATGCCCCACGCCTTTGTCGTCGACTGCGACGCGGTCGGCTGCAACTGCGCCGAGGTGGGCGCGCCGTCGGCCCTGGCGATCTGAACCGCAACGGCGCTCAGCCCATCGGGTCGATGCCCGACTCCACCGCGTCAGTCACCGGAGTGACGTCTGGCTCCGGGTAGAACGGCGGCGTCAGGGTCCCCCATTGCACGCAGCTCCAGCGGCCGTCGGTGACCGGCGCCAGCACGACCGCCTCGGTGTTTTTGAGGTGGTGATCGAGCACGAAGCTGCTTTCGACGCCGGCCAACATGGCGGCCGTCAGCCGAATCGCCGCCCCGTGGCTGACGACGACGATGTCGCTGGTCCACTCGTCGTCGTCGAGATACCGCATCCGTAGATCGGTGACCACCGGCAGATAGCGGTCCAGCACCTGGTTGCCGGTCTCCCCGCCGGGCAGCGGCACATCCCGCTCTCCCTCATGCCAACGCTTGTAGATCGCGTCGAACTCAGCGACCGCATCGTCGTCGCTGCGGTTTTCCAGCTCGCCGACCTGCACCTCGTGGATGCCGGTCACCTCGCTGGCCGGCACGTCGACCTCGGCGCTGATCTCCGCCGCGGTCTGCGTCGCGCGGGTAGCCACCGAATGCAGCAACAGCCCGGGTCGGCTCAACCCGTCCCGCGCAAATGCCCGCGCCTGGTCGCGGCCCAACGGCGTCAATTCGCTTCCCGGCGGTCGGGTGTCCAACCGGCGATCGACGTTGCCGTAGGACTGACCGTGCCGCACCAATACCAGGCGACCGCTCATCGCGGCTGCCCCTCGCCAGCCGACCCGTCGTGCAGTCGCGCCAGCCACCGCGACGCCTCGTCCAACTGTGGTGGCGGTGCTCCGGCAAGTAGCCCGGTCGGCCAGGAACCCAGATAGCGCACATCGGTACAACGCCGGTGCAGCGCCTTGAGTGCCTCGGCGACCGCGTCGTCGTCGATGTGGCCGACGCAGTCCAGGAAAAACACGTAGGTACCCAATTCGGTCCGGGTGGGACGGGATTCGATGCGGGTCAGGTCAATACCGCGGATCCCGAATTCGGTGAGCGCGGACACCAGCGCGCTCGGCGCATTGTCGATCCGCAACACCACCGACGTCCGATCGGCACCACTACGTGCCGGTGGTTGCCCCGGCTGACCTACCAGCACAAAGCGTGTGCGCGCATTGGCTTCGTCGACCACGCCGTCGGCGAGCGTCGACAACCCGCGTTGGATGCCGGCCAGCGGCGAACTCACCGCGGCGTCGACGTGACCGTCGGCGACTTGCTGGGCAGCGTCGGCATTGGAGTTGGCCGGGCGCAGTTCGGCGGTGGGCAGATGGGCGGCCAGCCACCGCCGCACCTGCGCCGCAGCGACCGGGAAGGCGGCCAGCGTGCGTACGTCGGCGGCTGTGCGACCCGGTTTGACGACGATGTTGAACGCCACGTCCAAGGTCAGCTCCGCGAACACCTGCAGCGGCGTGCCGATCGCCAGGCTGTCCAGGGTGGGCATGACCGAGCCGTCGATCGAGTTCTCGATCGGCACGCACGCGTAAGCGGCCGCGCCGTCGCGAACCGCGTCGAGTGCAGCCGGTGTGCTGTCGAGAGGCACCGGCCGCACGGCGGCCGGGCTGTGCTGCGGAACCATGCCGGCGTCGATCATCTGCAGCAGCGCAGCCTCGGTGAAGGTCCCTTCGGGACCCAGATACGCGATGCTCGCCACGACCAAAACCCTATCGGGTCGTACGTCTTGCGCTGTCCGATCATCCCTAGTTAAGTTAGGCTTACCTCACTAATTTTCTTCCGCAAGCCAGGATGGTCAACGATGACACTTGCCAACTGCCCGGCACCCACGACGGCCGAGCGGATCCGCAGCACCTGCGTCCGGGCGGGCGGAGCGCTGCTGGCGGTCGAAGGCGCCGAGCCGCTCACCACCCCCCTGCACCATCTGCTCGGCGACGGGTCGTTCGCCGTCGCCGTGCCGGTCAGCGGGGCGGTGGCCACGCATTTAGGCAACTGTGAGGCCGACGGCGCGCAGGCCGTGCTGGAGTTGGCCGACTACGCGCCGCTGCCCTTGCGCGAACCGGTGCGCTCGCTGGTCTGGAGTCGCGGCCGGGCTGCACCAGGTGGCGCTGCCGACCGTGCCCGGGCTGCTGGACAGGATCGCCGCCCCGCTACGGCGTCCGGTTACGCGTCGAAAGCGCCGAAGGCGATCGTGACGTCCGGCTGCCATTCCGCCAGCCGGTTGACGACGTCACCGGGTTGGGCCAGGCCATCCGGGTGCTGATGGGCTGCCCGTTCGTGAACGGCTTGCGGGCCCGCCGAGACTGACCCGCGAACGGCCGCCCGCCCCCGGTTACCGTGTCGAGGTGACCTGGTCCCGCAGTGACGCCGACTGGCAGGTGACGCAGCGCCGCGCGTTGCGCATCGAGCTCGTCGTCGTGTTGAGCGTGACGTTCGGTCTCAGCGCCGTCACCGCGATCCTGCAGCTCGCCGACTCGGTGTTGCGTAACCTCAGCGCCCAGCGGATCCCGCTCAACCCGCGGCGGTCGTATTTCGACCTGATCGACCTCGGCCTGAATGCGACCTTCGTCGTGCAACTGATAGCCTGGGGCGGACTTGGGCTGTACCTGTTGTGGCGCAGCGGATTAAGCCCGGCTCGCATCGGTTTAGCGCGCTTCCAGTGGCGCGCCGACCTTACTGGCGGCGTCGGCCTGGCCGCGTTGATCGGCGTGCCCGGGCTGGCGCTGTACCTGGCGGCGCGGGCATTACGGCTCAACGCGTCGGTCGTCCCGTCCAGCTTGGGCGACACCTGGTGGCGGATCCCGATGCTGCTGCTGGTCGCCTTCGCCAATGGCTGGGCCGAAGAGATCATCGTCGTCGGTTACCTGCTCACCCGGTTGGAGCAGCTGGGTGTGGGCGCGCGTGCGGCGCTGGTGTGGTCGAGCGTGCTGCGCGGCTGTTACCACCTCTACCAAGGTTTCGGCGCCGGGCTGGGCAACGTCGCGATGGGCCTGGTGTTCGGGTACGCCTGGCAGCGCACCGGCCGGCTGTGGCCGCTGGTGATCGCGCACGGGATCATCGACACCGTGGCTTTCGTCGGGTATGCCCTGCTGGCCGGTCATCTGCACTGGCTGCACTGATGGAGTCCTGACGATCACGTGAACGACCCCCATCCACCCGAGCCGTCGCCGGTCATCCCGCGCTACCCGCCGCCGAACCCGACCCGACTACCCCCGCCGGCCACACCCGAGGCCCGAAGCCGGCGACCAGGTCCGGCCGGCCCGCCGCCTGCGCGCCCCCGTAAGCCGCGGCCGCGGCGCAAACGGGCCTGGGGTCAACTGATTTCACTGAGCCTGGTGATCGCGGTTCTGCTGATCAGTGCCGGCATCCTGGGCGGCACGTTGTGGATGGAGACCGCGCTGCACCGCCAGCCGGTGCTGACGGACTATCCCGGCCGGCCCGCGGCCGGGCGGGGCACCACCTGGCTGCTGGTCGGCTCCGACAGCCGTCAGGGCCTCACCGTCGAGCAGCAGCAGGCACTGGCGACCGGCGGCGACACCGGCAACGGCCGAACCGACACCATTCTGCTGGTCCATGTGCCCGCGTTGGGATCACCCACTCCAACGACGATGGTCTCCATACCGCGCGACTCCTACGTGCCGATTCCCGGATACGGCCGCGACAAGATCAACGCGGCATTCGCGATGGGCGGGGCGCCGTTACTGGCGCAGACGATCGAACAAGCCACCGGCCTGCGGCTCGACCATTACGCCGAGGTCGGATTCGGCGGCTTCGCCGTCTTGGTCGACGCGCTCGGCGGGATCACCGTTTGTCCGGTCGCGCCGATGGACGATCCCCTTGCCGGCATCGACCTGCCGGCCGGATGCCAGAAACTCGACGGCCGCGACGCGCTCGGCTACGTCCGCTCCCGCGACACCCCGCGCGCCGACCTCGACCGCATGGTCAACCAGCGGCAGTTCATGTCGGCGCTGCTGCACCGCGTCGCCAGCCCGGCGGTGTGGCTGAACCCGTGGCGGTGGTATTCGGTGCCGCACGCGGCGGCTGACGCCCTGACGGTCGACCACGGCGATCACGTATGGGATATGGCCCGGCTGGGGTGGGCCCTGCACGGATCCACCGTCGCGTTGACCGTCCCGATCGGCGAGTTCACCGGCACCGACGTCGGCTCGGTCGTGATGTGGGATCACGACAAGGCCGCCCAACTGTTCGAAGCGCTGGCGGCCGACCAGCCGGTACCGGCAGCGGTTCTCGGCGACCGACCATAACGCCGGCCTAACTACCGGAATTCGACAAATGCGCAGGACGGCTCGACTAATTAATTCAGCGTAGCCTTTCTTTACTTAGGCAAAGCTGGCCTGAGTAAGTATTACCTTGGGTGACAACGGTGTTTGACCTGCGGTAGCGTGGTTGTCATGAGTTATCAGGATGCCCACAAAACCAAATTCCATGCATTATTGCAGGAGCAGATCTACAGCGAATTCACCAATGCCCAGCAGTATATTGCGATGGCCGTTTATTTCGATGGCGCCGACCTGCGTCAGCTGGCGAAACACTTTTACGCTCAGGCTGTCGAGGAACGTAATCACGCGATGATGCTGGTGCAGTATCTACTCGACCGCGACGTGCGCGTCGAGATCCCCGGCGGGGACGGGGTGCGCAATCAGTTCGACACCCCGCGGGATGCGCTGGCGTTGGCGCTCGATCAGGAGCGAGCGGTCACCGAACAGGTCAGCAGGCTGGCGGCCGTGGCCCGCGACGAAGGCGACTACCTCGGCGAACAGTTCATCCAGTGGTTCCTCAAGGAACAGGTCGAAGAGATGGCGCTGATGACCTCGCTGGTGCGGGTCGCCGATCGCGCCGGAGCGAACTTGTTCGACCTGGAGAACTTCATCGCACGCGAAATCGACTCGCCGCACAGTGCGTCTGACGCGCCGGCCGCGGCCGGGGGCCGGCTCTGATTAGTGAGAGTCGGTGCCGGGCAGGCCGTCCTCCAGCCACGCTTTGACGCGGCCGGGGTGGTTGGTGGCCAACCATGCCACTCCGACGTCCCGGCAAAATCGGACATCCTCGTACTCGTCGGGCGTCCAGCAGTACAGCGCCCGGCCCTGGGCCGCAGCACGGTCGACGAGCTCGGGGTGTTCTCGAAGGGTGGCCAGCGACGGCCCAACCGCGGTGGCCCCGACAGTGCTGGCCGCGCTGCTGGTGAGGTATCGATGGCTCCGGCCGAGCAGCACCGTGGGCAGTAGCGGCGCTGCCCGCCGAACCCGCCACAGCGCGGCGGCGGAAAACGACATCACCACCGCGCGGGATCGGTCGGCGGACGCGGGCGCGGCGATGCCGAAGCGGTGCAGCAGCGCCAACAACTTGCTTTCCACCAGTGCGCCGTACCGGACGGGATGCTTGGTCTCCACGAAGATCTTCACCGGCCGCTTCCAGTCCAGCACCAGTGCGACGAGGGCGTCCAAGGTCAACAGACCGGTGTCGCCATGACTGCCGTCGGCGCGCCAACTGCCGTGCCACGCGCCGTATTCCAGCCGGCGTAGCTCGGCCAGCGTCATCGTGCTGACCAGGCCGGCGCCGGTCGACGTGCGGTCGAGCCGGCGATCATGCACACAGACCAGGTGGCCGTCGCGGGTCAGCCGGACATCGCATTCCACGCCGTCGGCGCCCGCCTTGAGGGCGAGATCGTATGCGGCCAAGGTGTGTTCGGGCAGGGCGGCCGACGCGCCGCGATGGGCGACCACGAACGGGTGCCGAGAGACCACCTCGTCGGCCCGCGTCATGCCACTATGCTGCCGATTCCTCGCCCGCCAACTCAACTGCGGGAGCCGATCTCGGCGTGCCGGTTCCATCGTCGGCGACCACCACCCAGCGATGCGCGGGCCGTTCGACCGGTTTGCGCTCAAATCCCTCGAAGACCCTTGCGGTCGCAATCGCTGCGGCTAACGCCAGCAGGTAAGCGACGATCATGGCCACCGTGTTATTGGCGATGCCCTGGGCGTCCTGCGCCCCACTGGTAACCGTTGCGAAGACCGAAGTCACGCTGCTGAGGAGCCACATTAGCCACCATCCCCAGATCGGCCCGCGTAGCTGGGTGTAGTTGTCTTCGGTTTTCGCCAGCTCGATGACATAGACCAGCGACCACACCGCGGCGAGCAGGGGCAGACAACTGAACACCACGCAGGCGGCCATCAACGCCCAGCTGGCTGAGTGACCGAACGTCGCCTGGGTAACGGCGAAGGTGATCGCCAGCGCCATCGCGGCCGACGGTGGAAGCAGACAACCGGCCCTCAGCGCCCACGGCGTACGGGTCTCCGACCTACCGCAATGGGCGAAGGCCGCGGCGCGGCGCGCGATCAACCATTGCGTCAGCAGCACGGCGTAGGTGATCACCGCCGCGATCGCAGCCAGGCTGGCTAACACACTCAGCAGCGCGGCTGCGTCGGCCACCAGCCAATTCAGCAACGTGTTGCGGTTGATGATCAGCAGCAGATAACGCAGCAGATGAACCAGGGCTGCAATGCCCAGCACCATCGCCGTCGCGAAGAACGCCGCATGCACCCGGCGCGCCGGTGGGGCTTGCCGCACCGCCGAACCGCGCCCAACGCCATCCGATTCGATGCGATCCTGCAGACCCCAGCGCGGTATCACCGGGTATCGCGGGGTCGGCCCGAGCGGCCGCCGACGACGTCGTGGCGGTGGCGGCGGGCCGGGACGCACCGCAATCCACCGGTAGCCCGGTGGCAACCGCGGCGGTGTCTGCGGGCCGGCGCTCCACCGCGGATCGGCGTCGGGCGTCTCTGCCGGCGGCGCCAGCAGCGTCCCGCGGCAGCGCGGACACCACACACGCTGTCGATCACGGACATTCCAGCGTGTGCCGCACTGGGAGCACACTTGGATCACCGCATCAGCCTAGCCGGGAGACGATGCGCGCCGCCGAACGGCGCGAGAAGGAGCCCGGCAATCAGGCCCTAGCCGGGCGACGATGCGCGCCGCCGAACGGCGCGAGGAGGAGCCCGGCAATCAGGCCCTAGCGGTGCGTCGCGGCATGGCTCGGTCAGACGCTGCCGGAGCCGCCGTCATCGGTGACCACTGGACGGCCGGCGTTGGCCCACGCCAGCATCCCGCCACTGACGTTGACGGGTTCATACCCGTTGCGAGCCAGATACTGCGCCACTTTCTGCGAGCGGCCTCCGGCCTTGCAGATGACGTACAGCTTTGCTTGTGGGTCGATCTCGTCGACGCGGGCCGGCACCTCACCCATCGGGATGTGCCGGGCGCCCGCCGCGTGACCGCGGCGCCATTCGTCGTCCTCCCGCACATCTAGCAACACTGCCCCCACGCCGAATTCAGTGGGCAGGTCGGCAACATCTGTCTGTGCGACCACCGGTTCACCGTCCATGGGCTTGATCTTGGCACGCGGGATCCCGCTGCGCAGAAAGTCTCATCCAGCTACCAACGGGTATCCACAGTTTCCACAGGTTTATCCACACCCGGCTATCCGACATCGGTCGCATTGACACGGGGTCAACAGACCGGCTCGGGTAACAGCTGTGGATAACACTTCGGGGATTCCGCGTCGCGATCGACAGATCCGCCCGACGCTGAGCGAATTCTCAGCATGGGTCAAGCCACCCCGCCGCATCCCCCGTATGGGGGATGTCACAGCGCAGCCGCCCCGGGGACCATCCGTCCGGCTCGCCGCAGCGGCATCCATCGCCGCCTGCCCACCAGGGTAGGCCAGCAAAAAGATGCTGGTCAGCCATCCGCTTCCGGGTCAATTTTCCCGGCGGTACATAAGGGGTATGATCGCGACCACTGGGAGTAGTTGTGACTCATCTCACTTGGGGGAGAGTTGGACGCAGAGGTCGGGATCATCCAATGACCACGCAACCGATCGGACCGCAGTCGGCGGCATCCTCGTCGCACTGGTACACGAGTTCGGCCACCTGCAGTCGCTCCTACTTGCTTGCCGGTTTGCGCGCGGGCCTGATCGCCCTGGTTTTGCTGGCCGTCCTCGCTGTCATCATTTGGGTCTGAAGCCTCGCCGCGGGGTGTTCACGCATCGCACTCGTTCTTGCGGTGCGCGCGGTGATGGAGCAGGGTTGACATGGTTGACCAACCCAAGCCGCCGCGCCGCTAACAGCCTGCGAGTGGAGCGTCAGAAGTAGCTCGGCAACGATCATTGAAGGAAGGAATCCCGTGGCTGAATACACTTTGCCCGACCTGGACTGGGACTACGGAGCACTGGAGCCCCATATCTCGGGTCAAATCAATGAGCTTCACCACAGCAAGCACCACGCCACCTACGTCAAGGGCGCCAACGACGCCGTGGCCAAGCTGGAAGAGGTACGCGAGAAAGAGGATTTCTCGGCGATTCTGCTGTACGAGAAGAACCTGGCCTTCAACTTGGCCGGCCACGTCAACCACAGTCTGTGGTGGAAGAACTTGTCCCCCAACGGTGGTGACAAGCCGACCGGCGAGCTCGCGGCCGCCATTGATGACGCCTTCGGGTCATTCGACAAGTTCCGCGGTCAGTTCACCTCGGCTGCCACCACCGTGCAGGGTTCGGGCTGGGCGGCACTTGGCTGGGACAGCCTCGGCCAGAAGCTCTTGGTATTCCAGGTGTACGACCATCAGACCAATTTCCCGCTCGGCATCGTTCCGTTGCTGGTGCTCGACATGTGGGAGCACGCCTTCTACCTGCAGTACAAGAACGTCAAGGCCGACTTTGCCAAGGCATTCTGGAACGTCGTGAACTGGGAGGACGTCCAATCGCGTTACGCGGCGGCGACTTCGAAGGCCAAGGGGCTGATCGCTGGCTGACTTTAGTTGAATTCACCTGATCGGGGCGTCGCGCCATTCGCGCGGCGCCCCGATCACTATTTCGGCCGTGTTTCTTTTTTACTGCTTGTTGCAGTTGGTTGCTCGTGTCAGCTTGCGGGTATTCACCGGCTGACGCATGCTGAGCTGATCGACCCACCGGCGTATCGCTGGGTACCCGAACCGAAGTATGGCGGAGGGCGAAATGGAAAACGGGTCAGGCCGGGCCATCGAGGTGGCCCCATTCCATTCTCGTGGTGCCCTGAAAGGGTTCGTCATTTCCGGGCGTTGGCCCGACTCGACGAAAGAATGGGCACAACTGTTGATGGTTGCGGTCAGAGTAGCGTCGCTACCTGGATTGCTAAACACCACAACGGTATTCGGTGCTCGCGAGGAACTCCCGGACGCTCCTGCGCCGGGCACCGTCGGACTGGTGCTGGCGGAGGGTCCGGTGGTTGGCGAATCCGCCATTCGGCCAGGCTATTTCGCTGACCATCAGCCGCCGGCACTGTTGATGCTGCATCCACCCTCAGAGACCACGCCGTCGTTACCTGAATGCAACGGCGCGGCGTCGGGATGCGTGCTGCTGCCGGGGCTGCCGTATCTGGGGCTGGAGCACCGCGCCGCCTGGGTGGAGGCAGAAGCCGACGGCACGATCACCTCGATGGTGAGTCGCGTCGGCGTCGACCCGATCAGCCACCCCGACACTGCGATCCTGGCGATGCTGCTCGCCGCCTGAGGGTCGCCGAACTCGCCACGACGGTTCCACTCGGGACGAAGCCGGCCCTTGGTCTGCGAAGGTGGCCGAAGGCATGGTCAGAAACCGCGCTCACGAGTACCGCACTGCGGGTGACAGCAAATCGGCTTTTCGAGACGTCGGCGCAGCGCACCGGTTGCCGTAGCGTCGGACGCACTCGACCGACGAAGCCACCTACCGCGGTCGCTGAGCACAGACGCCACGAAACGTTACACAATTCGCTTGGCATGTCTTGTGAATTCGCTGCATAAAGAGCTCGCGGCACATTGGCCGCGCCGCAAACGACCGCTGCGGCCGTCGGCGGCTATCCCCCACAAGTTTGCACTTGGTTGCGGCGATAACTGTCGCTACGATGGTCAGCAAATACGTGGATGGAGTTATTTGTTCTACCGACCCGGTGGAGGTCATATCGATGAGCACGACGTTTTCTGCCCGCCTGAACCGCCTGTTCGACACGGTTTATCCGCCCGGACGGGGGCCGCACACCTCCGCAGAGGTGATCGCGTCGCTTAAGTCGGAGGGCATCACGATGTCGGCTCCCTACCTGTCGCAGCTACGCTCCGGCAACCGGACAAATCCGTCGGCTGCCACCATGGCCGCCCTGGCGAACTTCTTCCGTATCAAGCCCGCCTACTTCACCGACGACGAGTACTACGAAAAGCTCGACAAGGAATTGTCGTGGCTGATGACCATGCGCGACGAGGGTGTTCGGCGGATCGCCGTTCGCGCCAGCGGTTTGTCCGCGGAGGCGCAACACGACATCGCGCAGCGCGTTGACGAGCTACGCCGTAACGAACACCTGGACGCCTAGCCGGGGATGCGGGCCGGTTAGGGTTGGCCCATCGATGGGGCACAGCGCACCTCGATCGTCGACGAGATACCGGGGAGGCGGCCGCGAATGGGCCTATTCGGCAAGCGAAAGACCCGCGCGACGCGTCGTGCCGAGGCTCGCGCGATCAAATCCCGGGCCAGACTCGAGGCGAAACTGTCTGCGAAAAACGAGGCCCGCCGGTTCAAAGCCGCACTGCGAGCCGAATCGAAGGCGCTCAGGGACCAGTTGAAGGCGCAGCGGGACAGCGACCTTGCGGCGTTGAAAGTCGCCGAGACCAAGCTCAAGACGGTGCGAGAGGGCAAGTTGCTGTCACCGATACGTATTCGCAGGGTCCTGACGGTGTCTCGGCTGCTCGCCCCGATCGTGGTGCCGCTGGCCTATCGCGTCGCCATCGCCGCCCGCGGGTTGATCGACCAGCGGCGCGCCGACCAGCTCGGGGTTCCGTTAGCCCAGATCGGGCAGTTTTCCGGGCACGGCGGCCGGTTGTCGGCCCGCGTCGCCGGCGCCGAGCAATCGTTGCACACGGTGCAGGAGAAGAAGCCCAAGGACGCCGAGACCACGCAATTTGTGGCCGCCATTTCCGAACGTCTCACCGACCTGTCGGCGGCCGTCACCGCTGCAGAGAACATGCCCGCCGCACGCCGCCGTGCCGCCCACGCCGCGATCTCCAGACAACTCGATGAGATCGACGCCGACCTGATGGCGCGGCTCGGATTGACCTGAATCTATGGCCGCCCGCCGACGCGGTCTGATCCCACCCCTTCGACAAAGGAAGAGCAATCGGATGTCATGGCACCGCAATACGGTTTGGCGCGCCCTGATCTCGGCCGCCGCCACCACCACGCTCTACCTCCTCGGATCGACCGCCGCCATCGCGCTGGCGTCAGCCCATGTCCATGCCAGCAGCGACGACGCAGTCCGCGGCGGCATGGCGCTGGTCACCTTCCAGGTGCCCAATGAGTCCACCAACGGGGCGGCCACCACCGCTCTCACGGTCGACCTGTCCAACGTCACTTCCGTACAGGCCGAAACGCAGCCCGGTTGGTCGGCCAAACTCGACCGCGATCCCGCGTCCGGCATCGTGCACTCGGTCACCTGGACGGCAGCACCGCACGGCGGCATTCCGGTCGATCAGTTCGGGCTGTTCCAGATCTCCGTGAAGCTTCCCGACACCGACACCGTCAGCTTCCCGGCCACCCAGACCTACGCCGACGGCGCAGTGGTCAAGTGGGATCAGTCGCCGCAGCCCGGCGGGGCTGAGCCGTCCAATCCGGTGCCGATGCTGACGCTCACCGAGGGGACGCCGTCGCCGCCCCCCCATCACCCACACCCAACCAGCACCACAACGCCGACCGCCGGGGCATTGCCGTCCACGCAAAAGCCAAGGGCCACAGCCGATAACACCGCCCGGATACTCGGTGGAGCCGCCCTGCTCTTTGCTGCCCTGGGTATCGGTGTCGCGCTGGTCGCTCGACGGACATGAGTCGGCGAGCACGCTTGGTTGCGGTGAGTCTGCTCTTGTTAGCGGTCACCATCGGCGCCACCTTGACCGCGGGAGCCGCCAGTGCGCATGCCGCGCGGGTGTCGGTCGACCCCGCCGAGAATGCCGCTGTCAGCACCGGTCCGACGCACGTCAGCGCGACCTTCAACGAGGAGCTGCAAACCACGTTCGCCGCGATGACAGTCGTCGGTCCGGACCGCAACCTGTGGTCTTCCGGGCAGCCGCAGGTGCAGGGCGCGGTCGTCAGCGTCGGCGTACGGCCGCTTGGACCGACCGGAAACTACACGGTGAATTACCGAGTGACCTCGGCAGACGGGCACGTGGTGTCCGGATCCTGGTCGTTTCGGCTGACGACAGCCGGCACCGGCACACCCGGGCCGACGGCGGACACCTCGGATACGGAGAGCGGCGACCTACCGGTCTGGCCGTTCGTTGTCGGCGCGGTGGTGCTCGTGGCCGGCGCGGCGATATGGGCGGCGCGGAAGGGGCGATGACGGCCCGGCGGTCGCCAGGCTAACCCGGATTGCCCGCCCTGGCATGATGGATTCGACTGCTGGTGTACCTGGCCGGTGTACCCGACGAGAAGTTGCAAAGGAGCAGCCGCATGGCAGACCCGCAGGATCACCCGGACAACACACCCGACACCGAACCCGAACACCCGCCAGGCGCTGGACCCACACCGTCCGCGCCGCCCACGTCGCCGGCCGACAACGCACCGGCAACACCGCCGGAGCATGCCGCGGAAACGTCCACACCATCGGCCAAGGCGCCGGATAAACCAGCGCAAAAGACGCCAGCCAAAAAAGCTCCCGCCAAGGCGGCAAAGGCGGCGAAAAAGGCCCAACAGGCAGCACCGAAGAAGGCAGCAGCTAAAAAGGCGGCCGCCAAGAAGGCACCGGCCAAAAAAGCGCCAGCGAAGAAGGCGCCGGCCAAAAAAGTCGAACCCAGTGCCGCCACGCCGAAAAGCCAGCCCACACCGCCACCGCGGATCGAGACCAACGGCCACCTTGCCGCGGCAGCGAAAGATGCCGCGGCACATGCGAAATCAACTGTGGACGCGGCAAACAACCCGGTGTCCGGGCAAGTTGCCGAGTCGTCAGCCGGTCGCTCACCGGTGCCGTTGGCGGTGGCGATCGCGATCAGTCTGCTGGCATTGCTGCTGGCGCGCCAATTGCGTCGGCGCGCTAGCTAGCATGGCCCGGTGACGCTGGTATTCCGGCCCACGGCTGACCTGGTCGACGATATCGGGCCCGACGTACGTAGCTGTGACGTTCAATTCCGCCAATTCGGCGTGCGCACACAATTCGCTGGGCCGATCACCACGGTGCGCTGCCTCGAGGACAACGCGCTGCTGAAGTCGGTGCTGTCGACGCCCGGCGACGGCGGCGTGTTGGTGATCGATGGCGCCGGCTCGTTGCACACCGCGCTGGTCGGCGACGTCATCGCCGAGTTGGCGCACTCCAACGGCTGGGCCGGGCTGGTGATACACGGTGCCGTTCGGGATGTCGCGGCCCTGCGCGGCATCGACCTCGGCATCAAGGCGCTCGGCACCAACCCCCGCAAGAGCAGCAAGACCGGCGCGGGTGAGCGAGACGTCACGGTCAGCTTCGGAGGGGTGACATTCGTGCCGGGCGACATCGCCTACAGCGACGACGACGGTATCGTCGTCGTCGCCGCAGCCGCTACCGGCTAACCGGTAGGGCGGCAGGCTTTCTGGCGAAGTGCAGCGCCTCGTCATCGACCCGGCCACGCCGGATCAGCTGCAGGTCGAGCAGATAGTTCTGCTTGAGCCGCCACGGGCTGACTGAACCCGCCTTCGGCAGATAGTCCAACGCCCGCAGCACATATCCCGGCGTGAAGTCCATCAGCGGACGCTCGTCCACCGAGTCCCCCGGATGCTGCGGCACAACGGTGTCGTAGCCATTCGCATCCATGTAATTGATTACCCGGCAAACGAACTCCGATACCAGGTCGGCCTTCAGCGTCCAGGACGCGTTGGTGTAGCCGATGGTGAACGCCATGTTCGGCATGCCGCTGAGCATCATGCCCTTGTAGGCCATGGTGTCGGTGAGCTCGACCTGGGCGCCGTTACGCCGGATTTCGGCGCCGCCGAACAGCTGCAGGTTCAAACCCGTTGCGGTGATGATGATGTCGGCTTGCAGCTCGTCACCCGAGCTGAGCTTGATCCCGGTTTTGGTGAATCGGTCGATGGTGTCGGTCACGACGTCGGCCTGCCCGTGCCGGATGGTCTTGAACAGGTCGCCGTTGGGCGCCAGGCACAACCGCTGGTCCCACACGTTGTAGCTCGGGCCGAAATGTCTCTCCACGTCGTAGCCCTCGGGCAGGCGGCGCTTGGCCATCGTCATCAGGGTCTTGCGCATGTAGGCCGGGAATTTCCGGGCAAGCTGGTACTGAGCCGTGCTGAAACCGATTGCCTTCCAGCGGTTCACGACGTGCGCGGCACGTGCCGGCAGCAGCCGGTTTGCCCGCTTGGCGACCGGGTCCACCTCGGGCAGCGATCCGATGTAGGTCGGCGAACGCTGCAGCATGGTCACGTGACCGGCGCCGGAGTTCACCAACGCCGGGATGAGTGTGACAGCGGTGGCGCCGGACCCGATGACGACGATCTTCTTGCCCGCGTAATCGAGGTCCTCCGGCCAGTGCTGGGGGTGGATGATCGTGCCCTGGAAATCTTCCGAGCCTTCGAACGTCGGCGAGTAGCCGTCGTCGTAGTTGTAGTAGCCGCTGCAGCAGAACAAGAACTTGCAGGTGATCTCTTCCTGCCGGCCGTCGTTGTCCACCGTGACGGTCCATCGATTGTCGGCGTCGGACCAATCGGCGCCCAGCACTCGGTGGCGGTAACGAATGTGCCGGTCGATGCCGTTCTCCGCCGCGGCCTCCTTGATGTAGGCCTTGATCGACGCCCTGTCGGCGATCGCGGTGGCCGAACGCCACGGCTTGAACCGGAATCCCAGGGTGAACATGTCCGAGTCGGAGCGAATGCCCGGGTAGCGGAACAGGTCCCAGGTGCCGCCGAGATCGTCGCGGCGCTCGAGCACCGCATAGCGCTTGGACGGGCAGCGATCCTGCAGGTGCCACGCGGCGCTGATACCGGAGATGCCGGCGCCCACGATGACGACGTCGACGTGTTCAGTCATGGCGTCACGGTATCAACACCGTGTTGAGTGCGTCAACATACTGTCGAATTTCTCAACACCGCGTAAAGTAGCGGTCGTGGCTACCGTCAGCTCCACCCGCACCTCGAGAGGGCGTCGCTCGGCACGCCCGTCGGGCGACGACCGTGAGCTCGCCATCCTGACCACCGCCGAACGACTGCTGCAGCAGCGTCCGCTCGCCGACATCTCGGTCGACGACCTGGCCAAGGGCGCCGGCCTGTCCCGGCCGACGTTCTACTTCTACTTCCCGTCCAAGGACGCTGTCCTGCTCACCCTGTTCGAACGGGTGATCGTCGAAGCCGACTCAGCGTTGGAAGGCATGGTCACCAATCCCCCGGCCGACCTGAAAGCCTTGTGGCGCATCGGCATCAACGTCTTCGTCGAGACGTTCGGTTCGCATCGCGCCGTGTCGCTGGCCGCCGACGCCGCCCGCACCAACAAGGACCTCCGCGAGCTGTGGTCGCGGTTCATGCAGAAGTGGGTCGGCCACATCGCCACGGTGATCGAGGCCGAGCGCTCCCGCGGCGCGGCGCCGGTGACGCTGCCTGCCCACGAATTGTCGACGGCGCTGAACCTGCTCAACGAGAAGCTGATGCTGACGTCCTTCGCCGACGATCGTCCGTCAGTGCCGAGGGAGCGCTTGCTGGAGACGCTGGTACACATCTGGGTCACCAGCATCTACGGCGGATCTACGCCCGACTAGTCACCGGTTGATGCGAACATATGTTCGTGCGCACCGACGCAAGCATTCTCCATGCGGATCTCGACTCGTTCTACGCGTCTGTCGAACAGCGCGACGACCCGGCCCTGCGCGGCCGGCCGGTGATCGTCGGCGGCGGGGTGGTGCTGGCGGCCAGCTACGAAGCCAAGGCCTACGGTGTGCGCACGGCGATGGGTGGCGCCCAGGCTCGACGGTTGTGCCCGCACGCCGCGGTGGTCCCGCCCAGGATGGCCGCCTACTCGCAGGCCAGTGACGCGGTCTTCGAGGTTTTCCGCGACACCACCCCGCTGGTGGAGCCGATTTCGGTGGACGAGGCATTCCTCGACGTCGGTGGGCTGCGTCGAGTCTCCGGAACACCGGTGCAGATCGCGGACCGGCTGCGCCGCGAAGTACGCGACCGCGTCGGCCTGCCCATCACCGTCGGCATCGCGCGGACGAAGTTCCTCGCCAAGGTCGCCAGCCAGGAAGCCAAACCGGATGGCTTGCTGCTGGTTACGCCCGGACGAGAGCTCGCCTTCCTGCATCCGCTCCCGGTGCGCCGGCTGTGGGGCGTAGGGGCGGTAACCGCCGACAAGCTGCACGGCCACGGCATCGAAACGGTCGCCGACGTGGCTGAGCTCAGCGAGTCGCTGCTCGCCTCGCTGGTGGGCGGGGCGATGAGCGGCCGGCTGTATGCGCTGTCCCGCAACGTCGATCCCCGTCGGGTGTCGACGGGCGTTCGCCGACGCTCGGTGGGCGCGCAGCGTGCGCTTGGCCGCGCGGGCAACACCATGTCGCCCGCCGAGGTCGACGCGGTCGTGATCGGCCTGGTCGACCGGATCACCGGGCGGATGCGAGCGGCGGGGCGAACCGGTCGGACGGTCACATTGCGGTTGCGGTTCAACGACTTCGGCCGGGCCACCCGCTCGCACACGTTGCCGTGGGCCACCTCCTCGACGCAAACCATCCTTGCCGCAGCGCGGCAACTGGTCGCATCCGCCGCGCCGCTGATCGCCGAGCGTGGTCTGACCTTGGTCGGGTTCGCGGTCTCGAAGATCGACCGCAGCGGCGCCGAGCAGCTGATGCTGCCGTTCACCGGGGCGCAACGGCAGCCCGCAGCCGTCGATGCGGCGGTCGACCGGGTGCGTCGCCGCTACGGGAAGTCGGCGCTCACCCGTGGCGTGCTGGTCGGCCGCGACCCTGGCGTGGAGATGCCCCATCTTCCGGACTGATTGCGCACCGGAGATCCCGTTGGCTATATCCCGGGGATCGTCCGCAGGGTGCCGCCGTGCTGCTGGAGGACGGCAACCCCCACGTCGGCCTCGTCACGACTGGGATCGATCTCAAAACCTGCGACACCCTGTGGACGCTCAAATCGGCTGTCGGCTCATTCCGCGACGTATGGCGGATCAACACCACGCTGGTGCAGTTGTCCGACGGCGGAACCGAATTGATGTCGCTGGTGGCTCCGGGCTAACCCGTCCATGCCAGCAGCTTGTCGACCGGCCAGGTGTTGACGATGCGCTCGGCGGGCACACCAGCGTCCAACGCCCGCTGCGCACCGTAGCCGAGAAAGTCGAGTTGACCCGGCGCGTGCGCGTCGGTGTCGATGCTGAAATCACACCCGATCTCCAGCGCGAGGTTCAGCAGACGGGTTGGCGGGTCGCGACGTTCGGGTCGGGAGTTTATTTCGACGGCGGTGCCGTGATCGCGACAGGTGGTGAACACCACTTCGGCGTCGAACTTCGACTCCGGGCGGATTCCGCGGTTCCCGGCGACCAGTCGGCCCGTGCAATGGCCGAGCACGTCGGCGTGGCCGTTGCTGACAGCGCGCACCATCCGGCGGGTCATCGACGCGGAATCCATCGACAGCTTCGAGTGCACGCTGGCCACCACGATGTCGAGGCGCTCCAACAGTTCGGGCTCCTGGTCCAGGCTGCCGTCGTCGAGAATGTCCACCTCGATACCGGTGAGAATCCGCATCGGCGCGAACCGGTCGCGCAGCTCCTCGATCACGTCGAGTTGTTTGCGCAGCCGCTCCGGTGACAGCCCGTTGGCGATGGTCAGCCGCGGCGAGTGGTCGGTCAGCGCACAGTACTCATGGCCGAGCGCTGCCGCGGTGGCCATCATCTCCTCGATCGGCGCCGAGCCGTCCGACCAGTTCGAATGCAGATGCAGGTCGCCGCGTAGCGCCGCACGAATTTCACCACCGCCGAGATCCTCAGCGGCAGATCGTAATTCGACCAGCACGTCGGGCTCCCGCCCACACCAGCCCTGGTCGATCACCTTCGCGGTCTTTGGCCCGATACCCGGCAGCGACTGCCAGCTGTTGGCCTGGCCGTGGCGCTCTCGCTCCGCGTCGTCAAGGCGCTCAACGATGTCGGCGGCGTTGCGGTAGGCCATCACCCGGCGCGAGTCCTCACGAGCCCGGTCCTTGTAGTAGGCGATCTGTCGCAGCGCGGTCACCGGATCCATGGCTTCAGTGTGCCCGCTTGAAGAGAGGTTTAAGTCACCAGCTGGCCGGCGATGAACCCGGCGAGCAGCACTCCGAAGCCGCCGATCTCACCGACGATGAGCAGCGCCATCGACACCTGCGATCCCCGGGTGGCGTGTTCGAACTGGTTGGTGGTGTCGCGCCGGACGCCGTGGATGATGTAGTCAGCGATGGCGCCGACGAAAAAGAACACCACCACCACCGCCGCGGTCAGGTTTACCCAGGTTGGCCAGGCGCTCAGCTCCACGAACGCCGCGAGCAGCAGCGTCGCGAACGAGTAGAGCAGGGCCGCGCGATGCGCGATGTCGACGTAGGGATGCGCGCGGTGATCCGGCGCGGCCATGATCTGGCGGTACTTCCAGACACCGAGGACCAGCGCCAGCAGGAATATCAATCCGGCTGCCAGCAGGGTGATTCTGGTGTCGATGCCCAAATGCCAGTTCATTGCCCGGCGGAGTCTAGTTAGATGTCGGTTTCGGGTGGCCGACTAGTGTGGATGTAATGCGATTCGCGTTCAAAACCTCCCCGCAAGACACCACCTGGGCACAGATGCTCGCCGTCTGGAAGGAAGCCGACGACATCGACGTCTTCGAATCCGGGTGGACGTTCGATCACTTCTACCCGATTTTCGGAAACTCCACCGGCCCGTGCCTGGAGGGCTGGACCACGCTCACCGCGCTGGCCCAGGCCACCACTCGACTGCGGCTGGGCACCCTGGTGACGGGCATCCACTACCGTCACCCCGCGGTACTGGCCAATATGGCTGCCGCCCTTGACGTCATCTCCAACGGCCGGTTGGAGCTGGGTATCGGCGCCGGGTGGAATGAGGAGGAATCCGGCGCCTACGGCATCGAGCTGGGCAGCATCAAGGAACGTTTCGAACGATTCGAAGAGGCCTGCGAGGTGCTGACCAGCCTGCTGAGCCAGCCGACCACCAACTTCGACGGTAAGTACTACCAGCTCAAAGATGCCCGCAACGAGCCCAAGGGACCGCAGCGCCCGCACCCTCCGATCTGCATCGGCGGCAGCGGCGAGAAACGCACGCTGCGCATCACCGCCCGTTACGCCCAGCACTGGAATTTCGTCGGCGGCACACCCGAGCAGTTCGCCCACAAGCGCGACGTGCTGGCCTCCCACTGCGCCGACATCGGGCGCGATCCCAAGGAGATCCGGCTGTCAGCCCACCTTCGCCTGGAACCAGACCGCAACTACGCCAAGGTCGTCGACGACGCCGCCGGCCTGGCCGCCGAGGGCCTCGACCTGGGCATCGTGTACATCGCGCCGCCGCACGACCCGGCCGTACTCGAGCCGCTGGCGGAGGTGATCCGAGACTCGGGGCTGACCACGTAACCCGTTGTCGGCAATTTCCAGATCTCGTTGTTGAGAATCTCAGATAACGAGTCGATTACGTTTAGCAAACACCTGGCTTAATCAGCAGGCCGACGGAGTCGGTGCTCATACGCCGAAGCGCAACAACTCTTCCGCGGTGACCAGGCGCTCGTGCTTGGCGGGGAATTCCCGGCTCTTAACCGGGTGTCGGAACCATAACCAGGCGATTCGCCCGACCCGCGAGCGGGTCATCGGGTTGATGTGCACCATGCTCACTCCTGCGTCAGTCAACTCGAACCGGGCTCCACACGCCTGCGGCGCCCATATCGAGCTATTAGACACCCTTCGGCTGGCAAATTGTGTAAGACGCGCCGGGCGATTTATCAGATGTTGTCGATGTGACAGTAGTGACTAACGTTGCGGAGCGGCTGTGGGCGTGATGGGCGCCGGCAGAGCCGTGTTGCCCATCAGGAATCGGTCCACACCCGCCGCGGCCGCACGGCCCTCGGCGATCGCCCAGACGATCAACGATTGCCCTCGGCCCATGTCGCCCGCAACGAAGACACCGGGCACCGACGCCTCGAAGCTGTCGCCGCGCGCGACATTACCGCGATCGGTGAACTCAACCCCCAAGTCGGTCAGCAGGCCCGCCTTCTCCGGCCCGACGAATCCCATCGCCAGCAACACCAGATCGGCCTCAATTTCGTAGTCGGAGCCCTCGGTCTTGACGAACTTGCCGTCCTGCGTCGTCACCTCGTGCACTTTCAGCGCAGCGACATGCCCGTCACGGCCGACGAATTCCTCGGTGTTGACCGAGAACACCCGTTCCCCGCCTTCCTCGTGGGCCCCCGAGACCCGAAACATCAGCTCATACAACGGCCACGGCGTGGATGGGGCGCGGGTGTCCGGCGGCCGCGGCATGATCTCGAACTGGTGCACGTTGACCGCACCCTGGCGGTGCACGGTGCCCAGGCAGTCGGCGCCGGTGTCACCGCCGCCGATGATGATGACCTTCTTGCCCTTGGCGGTGATCGGTGGCTCACCGTCGGGGCCGAGCACGTCGTCGCCTTCCTGCACCCGGTTGGACCAGGGCAGGTATTCCATCGCCTGATGGATACCGTCGAGCTCGCGGCCGGTGATGGGCAGATCGCGCCACGCGGTCGCGCCGCCGGCCAGCACCACCGCGTCGAAGTCGGCGCGCAACTGCTCGGCAGTGATGTCGACACCGACGTTGACGCCGGCGCGGAATTCGGTGCCTTCGGCCCTCATCTGCTCCAGCCTGCGTTCCAGGTGGCGCTTTTCCATCTTGAACTCAGGAATGCCGTAGCGCAGCAGGCCGCCGATGCGGTCGTCGCGCTCGAAGACCGTCACGCTGTGCCCGGCCCGAGTCAATTGCTGAGCGGCGGCCAGGCCGGCCGGGCCGGAGCCCACCACCGCCACCGTCTTGCCGGTGAGCTGATCCGGTGGCAGCGGCACCACCCAGCCTTCATCGAAGGCGTTGTCGATGGTCTCCAGCTCAATCTGCTTGATTGTCACCGGATCCTGGTTGATCCCGAGCACGCACGATGATTCGCACGGCGCCGGGCAGAGCCGGCCGGTGAAGTCCGGAAAGTTATTGGTCGCATGCAGCCGTTCGATCGCGTCGCGCCAACGACCGGTGCGGACCAGGTCATTCCATTCCGGTATCAGGTTGCCCAGCGGACAGCCGTTGTGGCAGAACGGAATCCCGCAGTCCATACAACGAGTCGCCTGGTGCTGCAGCGTCTCGTGCGGGAAGTCCTCGTAAACCTCATGCCAGTCGCGCAGCCGCAGTGACACTGGTCGGCGTTTCGGCGTTTCGCGATGGGTGTACTTCAGAAAGCCCTTCGGATCAGCCACTGGCGGCCGCCATGATCGCTTGATCGGGATCGGTCCCGCTGCGCTCGGCCTCGGCGATCGCCTCCAGCACCCGCTTGTAATCGCGGGGCATCACCTTGACGAAGCACCGTTGCTCGCCCGCCCAGTCGTCCAAGATGCGCCGTCCGATCGCGGAGTCGGTGGCGTCGACGTGCGCCTGAATCATCCCGTGCAGCCAGTCCAGGTCGTCATCGTCAAGCGCCTCCAGTTCCACCATTTCCGAGTTGAGGTTGTCCGGCAACGCGTCGTCGGGGTCGTAGACATAGGCGGTACCGCCGGACATGCCCGCCGCGAAGTTGCGGCCGGTTTGACCCAGAATCACGACCCGGCCGCCGGTCATGTACTCGCAGCCGTGATCGCCGACGCCTTCGACCACCGCGTGGGCGCCCGAGTTGCGCACGGCGAACCGCTCACCGACCACCCCTCGCAGGAATGCCTGGCCGCTGGTGGCGCCGAACAGGATAACGTTGCCGCCGACGATGTTGTCCTCGGCGACATAGTCCGACGGCACGTTGTCGGACGGGCGCACCACGATCCGGCCCCCGGACAATCCCTTGCCCACGTAGTCGTTGGCATCGCCGTACACCCGCAGCGTGATGCCCGTAGGTAGGAACGCGCCAAAGCTGTTGCCCGCCGAACCGTCGAAAGTGATGTCGATGGTGCCATCCGGCAACCCTTCGCCGCCATAGGCTTTCGTCACCTCATGGCCGAGCATGGTGCCAACAGTTCGGTTGACGTTGGCGATCGTGGTAGAAAATCGCACGGGTTTGCCGGAGTCCAGTGCCTCGCGGCTCATCACGATCAACTGCTGGTCCAGCGCCTTGTCCAGGCCATGGTCCTGGCTGGAACTGCAGTACAAATCCTGATTCATGAACGCCGATTCCGGCTCGTGCAGCACCGGTGTCAAGTCAAGTTTGTGCGCCTTCCAGTGCTCGCGGGCCAAGGTGGTATCCAGCGACCCGACTTGGCCCACAGCCTCATTGAGGGTGCGGAAACCGAGCTCCGCCATGTACTCGCGGACCTCTTCGGCGACAAACAGGAAGAAGTTCTCCACGAACTCGGGCTTGCCGGTGAAGCGCTCCCGCAGCACCGGGTTCTGGGTGGCCACCCCGACCGGGCAGGTGTCCAGGTGACACACCCGCATCATGACGCAACCGGACACCACCAGTGGAGCGGTGGCGAAGCCGAATTCCTCGGCACCGAGCAGCGCCGCGATCATCACATCGCGGCCGGTTTTGAGCTGGCCGTCGACCTGGACAACGATCCGGTCACGCAACCCGTTGAGTAGCAACGTCTGCTGGGTCTCGGCCAGCCCGAGTTCCCACGGCGCGCCGGCGTGCTTCATCGACGTCAGCGGCGTGGCGCCGGTACCGCCGTCGTGCCCGGAGATCAACACAACGTCGGCGTGTGCTTTAGAAACACCAGCCGCGACCGTCCCCACCCCGTTCTCGGAGACCAGCTTGACGTGGATGCGCGCAGACGGGTTGGCGTTCTTCAGGTCGTGGATCAGCTGGGCCAGGTCCTCGATCGAGTAGATGTCGTGGTGCGGAGGTGGTGAGATCAACCCCACCCCGGGGGTGGAGTGCCGCACCTCGGCAATCCACGGATAGACCTTGCCACCCGGAAGTTGGCCACCCTCACCGGGTTTGGCGCCCTGCGCCATCTTGATCTGGATGTCAGAGCAGTTGGTCAGGTAGTGCGAGGTGACGCCGAACCGGGCCGACGCGACCTGCTTGACGGCGCTGCGGCGCCAATCACCGTTGGGGTCGCGGTCGAAACGGCTGACGTGCTCACCGCCCTCTCCGCAGTTCGATCGGCCACCCAGCCGGTTCATCGCGATCGCCAGCGTCTCGTGCGCCTCGGCGGAGATCGAGCCGTAACTCATCGCACCGGTGGCAAAGCGTTTGACGATCTCGCTGGCCGGCTCCACCTCATCGAGTGGGACCGGCGGACGGATCCCCTCGCGAAACTTCAGCAGGCCGCGCAACGATGCCATCCGCTCACTCTGGTCGTCGACCAGCCGGCTGTAATCCTTGAAGATCTTGTACTGGCCGGTGCGGGTGGAGTGCTGCAATTTGAAGACGGTTTCCGGGTTGAACAGGTGGTATTCGCCTTCACGGCGCCACTGGTATTCGCCCCCCACCTCGAGTTCGCGGTGTGCGCGTTCGTCGGGCCGATCCAGGAAAGCCAGCCCATGGCGGGCCGCGACATCAGCGGCGATGTCGGCGAGGGTGATTCCGCCAGTGGGGCAGGTCAATCCGGTGAAGTACTCGTCGAGAATCTCCTCGGACACGCCGACGGCCTGGAACAGCTGGGCCCCGGTGTAGGACGCCAACGTCGAGATGCCCATCTTGGACATCACTTTCAGCACACCCTTGCCGGCGGCCTTGATGTAGTTCTGCAGTGCCTTCTCGCGGTCGAGCCCTTGGAGCACGCCACGGTCCAGCATGACCTCGATCGACTCGAACGCCATGTACGGGTTGATCGCCGCTGCACCGAAGCCGACCAGCGCGGCCATGTGGTGGACCTCACGGGCGTCACCAGACTCGACCAGCAGTCCGACTTTGGTACGGCTGCGTTCGCGCACCAGGTGGTGGTGCACTGCGGCGACCGCCAGCAGCGACGGGATCGGGGCCATCTTCTCGTCGGATTCCCGATCGGACAGGATGATGATCCGCGCGCCGTCGGCGATCGCCGCCGAGGTCTGCGCACGCACCTCATCGAGCGCCGCCTTCAGACCGGCGCCGTTCTCGGCGACCGGATACAGACATCGAATCACCTTGGACCGCAACCCGTGCCGACGGCCATTGACCTCCACGTCGGGGTCGAGATTGATCAGCTTGGCCAGTTCGTGGTTGCGCAGAATCGGCGTCGGCAAGTTGATCTGGCGACAAGAATCCTCGTTCGGGTTGAGCAGGTCCCCCTCCGGCCCGACCATGCCCTGCAGACTGGTCACCACCTCTTCGCGGATGGCGTCCAGCGGTGGGTTGGTCACCTGCGCGAACAATTGCTGGAAATAGTCGAACAGCATCCGCGGCCGCTGGGAGAGCACCGCGACCGGCGTGTCGGTCCCCATCGAGCCGATGGGCTCGGCGCCGGTACGGACCATCGGCGCCACCAACAGGTTGAGCTCCTCGTAGGTGTAACCGAACACCAACTGCCGCAACACGACCCGATGGTGCGGCATCCGCACGTAGTTGCCCTGCGGCAGCTCGTCCAGCGGAATCAAGCCGTTGTCGAGCCACTGCCGGTACGGGTGCTCAGCGGCCAACTCGGCCTTGATCTCCTCGTCGGCGACGATGCGGCCCTGCGTGGTGTCGACCAGGAACATCCGGCCGGGTTGCAAGCGCATCCGGCGCACCACCGTCGACGGGTCGAGGTCCAGCACACCGGCCTCCGACGCCATCACCACCAGTCCGTCGTCGGTGACCCAGATCCGCGACGGCCGCAGGCCGTTGCGGTCGAGTACGGCGCCCACAATCGTGCCGTCGGTGAACGTCATCGACGCCGGGCCGTCCCAGGGCTCCATCAGCGAGGAGTGGTACTGGTAGAAGGCCCGCCGCGCCGGGTCCATCGACGGGTGGCGCTCCCAGGCCTCCGGGATCATCATCAGCACCGAGTGGGCCAGGCTCCGCCCGCCCAGATGCAGCAACTCGAGCGCCTCGTCGAAGCGCGCGGTGTCCGAAGCGCCCGGGGTGCAGATCGGGAACAACTTGTCGACGTTGTCGTAGGACCCGAAGATGTCGGTCTTCATCAAGGCCTCACGGGCCCGCATCCAGTTCTCGTTACCGGTGACGGTGTTGATCTCGCCGTTGTGGGCAATGCGGCGGAACGGGTGCGCCAACGGCCACGACGGGAAGGTGTTCGTCGAAAACCGAGAGTGCACGATACCCAGCGCACTGGTCAGCCGGTCGTCTTGCAGGTCGAGATAGAACGCCTTGAGCTGCGGAGTGGTGAGCATGCCCTTGTAGACGAACGTCTGTCCGGAAAGGCTTGGGAAATAGACGGTTTCGCGACCCGGACCGTCCTGCCCGGGTCCTTTGTTGCCGAGTTCGTGCTCCGCGCGCTTGCGGATGACGTAAGCACGCCGCTCCAATTCCATGCCGCTGGCGCCGGCGATGAAGAGCTGACGGAAGGTGGGCATCGCGTCACGGGACAGCGCGCCCAGCGACGACTCGTCGGTCGGCACGTCGCGCCAGCCGAGCACCTGCAGACCCTCGGCTTCGACGATCTTCTCCACCGCAGCACACGCCGCCGCCGCCTCTTTCGACGATTGCGGCAAAAACGCGATGCCGGTGGCGTAACTACCGGCTTCGGGCAGCTCGAAGTCCACAATCGAACGCAAGAAGTGATCGGGGGCCTGGATCAGGATGCCGGCGCCGTCACCACTATGCGGCTCGGCGCCTTGTGCGCCGCGATGCTCGAGGTTGAGCAGCGCGGTGATCGCCTTGTCCACGATGTCGCGGCTGCGGCGGCCGTGCATGTCCACGACCATGGCCACCCCGCATGAGTCGTGCTCGAATGCGGGATTGTAGAGCCCGACGCGGTTGGGCGCCATTCTCACCTGACCCTCCACCAGAACTTTCTGCCGCGGAATTTATCAATCGCTCCGTTGGCGCCGCGCCCGGAAGGCTTGCGGGCTAGGCCCCATCGGTCTTGTCGATACGCTGGTCGCCTGGCGGCGGTGATCCGGTTGAGGATGCATCCGTGCAGCGCTGAACGGTGGCCCTGTACCCGGTCGCGACAAGTCGTAAAACGATATGACAAAACCCGCCTGACATGCCAACTTGACCAATACTAACCCGTCGATCGGGGGCGCGGCTTCGCTGCGGCGGCACCGGTCGGCGGGTTTGCCGGGTCAGTATGTGTCGCTGCGTATTTGGACCCGCCGAAGGGTGTTTGCTGGGCGGGCACGCCCCAGGTATGCGTGCGCGTGACGCGCAGCGGCAGTTTGCTGTGATCGCGGTCAAACGACGCGAAATCGACCGGGCTGCTCACCCGGAATCACGCCGGCCAAGTGATGCACCTCACCATAAGTCGAGGCAGCGCCGCTCTACGGGTCGATTCGGAAAGCAATTTCAGGTCCTGCGGCCTGTCCGCGCCGGTAGCGGACAACTTTGCCGAAGACATTGCCCGGATTTTTTGTGCGACCAGCGCCCGCTAGCCCACCGCCGTCAGGACGATCGCCAAGCCGACTGGCGGACCGGATAGCCACCCCGCTCGGCCAGTGAACGCAGCCGGCGAAGCGCGTGGGTGCGCCCGCGCCCGGCTTCGGGAATGACGACGCCGGCCCACATCCCCTCGGCGCGCGGCATCTCGCAGGCCTCCCGCGCGCACAACCAGCGCCGCGGGCAATTCAGGCATCGAGGCGGGTCTGTTCGGCAGGCACTTGATCGGGCGCTGGCGCAATATCAACGACAGCTACTCCTACGGTTCGCTGCACTTTGCGGTGCTGCCCGGTGAAACGATGCTCGACGGTTACTACACCGGGTATCTCAGTGACAGCCAAGTCGTTGCCGAACGATGGCGATGGGTCCGCGTCGAACCGCAGTCGGCGGAAGGTGTCGACGTGAACACCGTGGTGCTGGGTGAGCCGCGGCGCATCTACGATGCCATTGTCGGGCGTAGCCCCTTCGATGCACCGATTCCGCTCGAGCAGCTAACGGAGAATCCATGAGCTCGGCCAAAGAGGACGCACGCAAGCTCATCGACATCTACATCCGCGCATGGACCACCCAAGACCCCGATCTGATCCTCACCATCTTCACCCCGGCCGCGACTTACCACGAACGGGTGCTGGAGCAGCCCATCCGTGGCCACGACGGCATTCGGGAGTACTGGCAGACCAAGGTCGTCAAGGAACAGGCCAACATCTCCGCCGAGTTGCTCAGCCTCTATCTCGACGGCACGACCGCCATCGCCGAGTGGGAAGCGCGGTTCGACGACGTCGTCAAGGGACACCGCAAGCGCATGCGCGAGGTCGCCATCCTGGAATGCGACGGCGATCGGATCGCCAGCTTGCGTGAATACTGGACATCCGAGTCACTGAGCTCCTGACCTACCGAGACTGCGATTTCGAGTTGACGATGAACGACCATGACGATTTCCTGCGGGGCCGGCTAGCGCCTGCGCAGCGCCCCGGCCCGGCGGGGCCACCGCCACGCCCGCAGGCCAACGATCCTAGAGCGGTGCCGCCCCCGTGGTCCGCGCCGCCGCGTCCCGGCCCTGCGCCTCATCGGCCTGTATGGGGCGGCATCGACATCTCGCAGGTTGCGCCCAAACCGCGGCGCCCCAGCCCCCAGCACGGCTGGCGCCGCATCGTTCACAGGGCGACTTTCGGCCTGATCAACCCCGGGCCATCGACCCAGGAAAAGCAAGAAGCCGCTGATGAGGCCGCCATTGCCTCAGCACTTCACGGCAGCTTCAAAGTGGGCGTGCTGGGCAAGGGCGGTGTCGGGAAAACCACCATCGCCGCCTGCGTCGGGTCGATCTTCGCTGAGTTGCGCCGGCAAGACCGCGTGGTGGCGGTCGACGCCGACACCGCGTTCGGTCGGCTTGGCAGCAGGATCGACCCGCGGATCAGTGGCTCGTATTGGGAACTGACGTCCGACCGGAATCTTCAGTCGTTCGCCGATGTGACCTCGCGCGTCGGCAGCAATTCGGCGGGTCTGTACGTGCTGGCCGGGGAACCGACGGCCGGTCCGCGCCGCGTGCTTGATGCGGCGCTTTATCGCGAAGCAACGTCGCGGCTCGACCGTCACTTCACGATCTCGATCATCGACTGCGGTTCCACCATGGACGCGCCGGTCACCCAGGAGGCGCTGAGTGACCTCGATGCGCTGATCGTAGTGTCGTCGCCGTGGGCAGACGGGGCTTCCGCAGCCGCGCAGACGATGGAATGGCTGGCGGCACACGGCCGCACCGGCCTGCTGCAGCACACTGTGGTGGTTCTCAACGATTCTGACGGGCATTCTGATAAGCAGACCCGCTCAGTTCTGGCGAATCAGTTTCTCAACCGCGGCCAGACCGTGGTGGAGGTGCCCTTCGACCCGCACCTGCGGCCCGGCGGCGTCATCGACGTGAAGGGCGAGATGGCTCGCGCGACGCGACGCACATTCCTGCGCATCGCCGCATCAGTCGCGGGATTCTTCGCGTCACGCCCAGACGAAAAGCCGGAACAACCCTGATCATTGCGCTCGGGCCGACGGGTCCGCGGTGGCTTCGATCTTGGTGACCAGGTCTCCGCGGATAGTCAGCACGATCACGGCGAAAGGCCGCCGGTCGGCGAAGGCCAACAGCACCGGCTGGCCCGCAGGACCGCTGACGACCGTCACGCCCGGCCCCAGGTAGCGCAGCAGATTGACCGCGACATCGTGCGGGCCATGGTTGATCTGGGGTGGCGGGGCTGGCTCGAGGAGCACCGTCCCGACACCCCATACCGTCGGGTCCAATACCGCGGCCAAGGCCTGCAGATCGCCGTTGGCGCAGGCGGTGATGAATTTCTCGGTGACGAGCTGGTGCTCGGCCACCGCTACGTCGCCCGGCTTCGGCTGCGCCAGCGCGAATTTCGCCCGCGCCCGCCGTGCCAGCTGGCGGCAGGTGCCGACCGGACGGCCCACTGTCTCGGCAATCGCGTCGAACGGAACCCCGAACACGTCGTGTAACACAAACGACACCCGCTCGCCCGGGCTGAGCCTGCGCAGCACCTCCAGCAGCGCCGTGCGGACCTCGTCGTCGAGGGTGATCTGATCAGCCGGGTCCAGCCGACCGGATTGGTTGAGCGCCGCCACCTCTGGGCCGATGTCGCCGGGTCGCTCGTATCGGGCGCGCGCGGAACGCACCTGATCCAGGCAGAGCCGGCCAGCCACCACCGTCAGCCAGGCGCGGACATCATCGATCTCGTCGGGATCGGTGCGAGAAAGCCGCAGAAACGCCTCCTGCGCAACGTCTTCGGCGTCGCCGACGTCGCCCAGCATCTGATAGGCGAGATTGACCAGGTACGGGCGATGCCGACGCCAGGCCTCGGTGATCCGGTCTTTCGCTGACTGCGGTTGGCTCATTCATTCACGACGATCTGGTCGGCCAAAAAGTTACGCGGTGCGGCAGTAACTTTTCCATCTTCTGGCCCGTCGTAGATGAAAAGCACTTTTTGCGAAGGAGACCATCGTGACGATCGTCGTGACCGGAGCGACCGGCAATGTCGGCCGCCCGCTTGTTTCGGAGCTAGCCGCCGCAGGTGCGCGGGTGCGGGCGGTCACCCGCACACCCGAGGCCGCCGGATTTCCCGACGGCGTCGAGGCGGTGTACTCGGCCGTCGACGTGCTGCCCGGGGCCACGGCGGTGTTTCTCAACTCCCGCGCGCTGGGCGGCGACCTCGCCGACGTGGTTGCGCTCGCGCGGCGCAGCGGTGTCACCAAGCTGGTTGCGTTGTCAGCTATCAACGCCGACGATGACTTCTCGCGCCAACCGTCGCGGTTTCGCGGTGACCGCAATAAGGAGGTCGAGCAGCTCGCCGTCGACTCCGGCCTGGACTGGGTGAGTCTGCGGCCCGCGGTGTTCGCGTCGAACTTTGTCGGCATGTGGTCGGCGCAGGTTCGTGCCGGCGACGTCGTCGGTGGGCCGTACGCCGCGGCGTCGTCCGCGCCGATCGTCGAAACCGACATCGCCGCGGTGGCTGCGCAGGCACTGCTGACCGATGAGCTTGTCGGACAGCGGATCCCGCTGACCGGGCCGCAGGCTTTCACCAATTCCGAACTGGTGGAGACCATCGGCACCGTCCTGGGGCGCCCGCTGCGCTACCTCGAGGTGCCACCGGATGTCGTGCGGCAGCGCTTCATCGGTTTGGGTCTGGGAGCCGAATTTGCCGACGCGTACACGGCGATGCTCGCCGACGCGCTGGACAAGCCGCCGCTGGTGACCCGCGAAGTGGAGAAGATCACCGGCCGTCCGGCAACCACTTTCGCCCAGTGGGTAACTGAGCTCCGCAACCTGTTCACGAAATAATCAAGGAGGCAAGACATGTCTGATCCCCGCCCACCGAGTTACCTCAAACCGATGAACAAGGTGATGATGGCCGTGCAGAAGCTCGGCATACCGACCGGGCCTGCCATGGTGTTGACAGTGCCCGGACGCAAGTCGGGTCAGCCGCGCAGCACGCCCATGACACCGTTCAAATTCGACGGCAGCCTCTATGCGGTCGCCGGTTATCCCGGCGCGGAGTGGGCCGCCAACGCCCGGGCCGCGGGCACCGGCACGCTCAGCCGGGGCCGCGGCTCCCGCCCGGTGAAGATCGTCGAACTGACTGCCGCACAAGCGCGCCCGATACTTCGGGCGTACCCGGTGCAGGTCCCGGTCGGTGTGACGTTCGCCAAACGCTCCGGCATGGTGGTCGACGGGACCTCCGACGAATTCGAGGCGCTGGCAGGGCGCCTCGCGGTGTTCCGGTTCGACCAAGTCACGTCGGGATAGTGCGGTGGGACTGGATGATAACCATGAACGTCCTGGCCAGACACCACGCGATACCATGCCCGGAACGCCGCCGCGGCGATGGAACGTGGCCTGCTGATTGACGTCCGTGACCTGTTCGCGTAGCGCGGCAACGGTTTCTACCCCCGCACAGTCCGTCATTGCTTCCAGTGCCTGTGTTGTCTGCTTGCCCATCTGGCCCATAGCGCTGTCGCCAGGCAAAGAGTCTGTCTCGCGCTGCTGGACACTGAAACTGGACTCTTGTTAATGTCGCAGCGTGATTGTCGAGTCGGGGCGACCCGGCCCTGAATGCGCCCGTAAGGGCGGGCGTTGCACCGCGTGAGCCGCCCGGGCAATAGCAATCGCGACCCTGTCGGCGGTGAGGGCGCCACCGCACCATTGCCACCACAGGATTCCGGGCAGCAAACGGACTCCGCAGCGCGGAGGCCGTTGTTGTCGAAAGCATCCGAGGCACACCCGGGCGTCCAGCACGATAGCGCGCCCGCCCAGCCTAGCTGGGCGGCGCCTCCGGCGGCGGCCTCGACCATGCACCGACAGCACGGCGTACATGTGCCGCCAAATCCCAACCGGCCTCCGACAGGGGACCCGCAGCCATCGCAGGCCAATCGGCCGCCGGCCGCGAGACCGCCGTTTTCCATCACCCCAGCACCACCAGCGACGGCCCGTGCCGGGCACGCGTCCCCAACAACGGCCGAAGCCGCCTCGTGGGAGCTGACAACCGAAGAGCTGCGCGCAGCCGAGGTGATTACCGAGCACAAGGTGCCGTCGGCCAAAGGGTGGCGAAAATGGTTGCGGGTGGTGACTTTCGGCTTGGTCACGATGGAGCAATCGCCCGACGAACGCCGGTTTCGCCTGCTCAACGCCATCGTCAACAGCTCTCTGCTCGGCTCGTATTCGGTGGTGGTGCTCGGCGGCAAGGGTGGGGTGGGCAAGACCACCACCGCGATCGGTATCGGTTCGATGTTCGCGTCGGTCCGCAAGGACAAAGTGGTGGCCATCGACGGCAACCCCGACATCGGGGCCAATCTGGCTGAGCGGATCGACCCGACAGCGGCCTCCTCCTACCGCGAGGTGTTGGCCGACGACCGGATCGAGCGCTACGCCGATATGCGCTCGCACGTCGGACAAAGCCCTGTCAGCGGGCTCGACGTGCTGGCCGCCAACCGTCAGGTCAGCGAACGGAAACTGCTCGATCCCAAGACCTACCATGCCGCGTACGAACGTCTGCAGCGGTTTTACTCAGTCTTCGTTACCGACGCCGGCACCAACGTCGAGCATCCGGTGATGAAGGGCCTGCTTGCCAAGGCGGACTCGATCATCGTGGTCGCCTCCACCACCCGCGACAGCGCCCAAGCGGCGGGCAAGGTGATGGACTGGCTGCGCGAATCAGGCCACCACGAGCTGCTCGCACGCTCGGTCGTGGTACTCAACGACGTGACCGGACGCAGCGACCGCAAACTGATCGCCACCCTAGTGAAGACGTTTGCTCGGCGTGTTGGCGGCGACCGGGTATTCGTGTTGCCCTACGACCGGCACATCGCGGCGGCGGGGGTTGTCGACATCGACCAGCTGCGCCCGGCGACACGGCGACAGTTCCTGGAGATCGCCGCCGCGGTGGCGACGAACTTCCCGGCGACGCCAAAGCCGCAATGACCGCCGACCACGGGAGCGACGCGGGCCCTATCGACGTGAGCTTTTCTGTCCTGCCGACGTCAAATTCCGTCCTTCGCGGCGTTCGTCAAGATCGGCGATGCCTAAGTTGCTGAGGTGCACGATTGGGCGACGCCGGATCGCATAGCGGTGCGTCGGTTCGCCACGGGCATGAACTGAGACGTCACCAAGCAAACTAGCCAGGTCGCGCGATGGCCTCAGGGGCTCCAGCTGACCGGCGGCGCCCCGCGCTGGAGGCGTTCGGGCATTCACCCGGCGGCCGGCTCAAAACTGCCGGCGCCCACAAACCCTCAGAATCCGCGTTGGCAGCCTTCAGCCCATTTCCGAAACTCAACAGCCACTTTCGCGGTACGGATCCTGCGGGGCGCAATCACCGCCACGGTTTCGAGCGCGTTTACAGTAGCAAGCGATGTCGCTATTCTCGGCCCTTGCCAATCAGTATTGATAGCGGGGCCTGTTGCGGCGTCGCCGCATAGCTGAATCGAGGGAATTATGGCCGAAGCTCCGGCCCAAGGTGACACGCAAATTATCGTCAGTCTGGCCCAGGCGGCGATGGCGGTGCACTCGTCGGCGATCGATGCATTGCCCGCACCAGAAGACCCACGGTTTCACGATCGCGCCGAGGGTCTTTTGTCCGGTCTGCGCAAACTTCAAATCGCGCTGACCGACGCGGCTCGCACAGATAGAAGTACGTTATCGGTCATCGTGGCGTTGGGCGAAGTCCGTAGCCGCTATAACGACCTGATGGTCGTTGCGGCCGGAGCGCCGGACGCCACATTAGGTCAGCAGCTGTACGTCGCCTGCACACGCGCGTACCTATCCGCCGACGAGGTAGCGGTCAGCGCGGGTCTGCGGAAAGATCTGCTCGACGGCCTCGAAGCCGGTCAAACACCCACGAAGGACGAGGCCAGAAAGATCAAGGACCTTATCGCGGCGCTAGGCAACCTCGCCAACTTCGGCGCGGCGGAATCCGCCGGCCGGCCAGTTCCCGCTTTCAACGCCGCTAACGACACCGAAGGCTGGGATGAGGAATCGATAGCCGAACCCGTCAGCGGCTAACACGCGTAAAAGTCGCCCCTGCGGCAGACGTTGATGGGAGCCATCACAGGTGAACTGCGGCTATTCCGTGACATCCCCCGTGGCGCGGGTTCCCGGTAGAAGGAGGCCGCAGGCATGCGGGTGAGATCGCCAACGACTCGACGGCGGGGCTATCGACGCAGTCTGACACCGTTTGGCGGATTCGGTGGGTGCTTATGGGCGATGGCGCGTGTGCCGGGCCTGGGGTCCGGAAGCATTCTGTTCGGCGGCGATCACGTCGGCCAGCCGTTCGAGTGCCCCGGCGACCGTGCGTAACGCCTGCGCGAGGGAGGCCGGCTCCGGCGTTGCGTGCGGGTGGCCGGCCCCGCCGCCATACGGGCGGTCAGCAGCCAGGGGCGCGGCAGGCGTCGGGGTCGCCGGGTCCACTGGCACGCGACCTAGGCGTGGGCCAGGCTCGGGCCGATCGGGGCGAGGACCCTGATTGTGCGGTTCGGCGTGGCCGCCGAGGCGAAAACCCCACTCGTCCCAGCGAAACCAGCCGCGCCATCGGCCGGTGTCGTAGGCAAGCCCTTGATGGGCGCCTGGGTGACCATAGCTCAGCGTGCAGGGACATTTCGGTGGCACCCTATGACCGCCAGCGGCGACCAGCAGCGACCGCCGCAGCGGCTCATGAAGTATCACGCTTGCCGGGCAGGTGGCGCCGCGGGTGGCCCGGCGACTGTCGTTGATTCCGGCAACAACCCGGCGCGGGTACTCCACCGACTATTTCCTTCGCCCGGGGGTGCGCTAGCTCCATCAGTGAGCATGCCCGACCACGCGGCCAAACACCGCCATTTCGGGCGCATGTCGCCGCCAGACAACACCGCGATTCGCTCGTGCGGTTCGCCGCATCGGCGAGGATGAGCAATACCTGATAGCGGGAGCGGCGATCAGTTCGGCCGCGGCCCACGCCGCACCTGAGCCCGGTCAGGGCGATACGCTCGACACCTACGGGCGCGCCAAGCGCGCCGCCGGCACCTACCGCTACTACCAGGATTTCGCGGCGGGCCGTGCGGCACCACGCACACCCAACGCGTCGACACCACCAACGCCGACCGCACCCGCGGCTACAACCGCGCCGAACACCTGCACCAGCACGCGAAAACCGAAGCGGGCGAACCAATCAGCAAAACTCCGCTACAACCTATCCGGCGTGTCCCAGAGACCTACAGACCTCCAACGTGGCCCCCACCTGGAGAATGCGGCACTCGGCCCACCACTTTCCAAGCCATCACAGACCCTCATTCACGTTCAGGCCAGCAAATCTGCCTTCAGCACCGGACATTTTCATCCACGTTGTCGTCCGATCCCTAGTGCGCTGCGTGGCGCTCAAAGCTGCACCGGCACATGCTTTTCCGCGCACGCGTCCACGACGGCCGCGACGATGTCCTGGGTGCGCAGAGTCTCCAGGTCTTCGACAGTCACCGAGCCTTTGTCGGTGCGGTGCTGCGCAGCGACGCGAGAATCGCGCAACCGCTCGGCACGCTCGACGACGTTGCGAGCGAAACGGCCGTTCTGCATCACGTCGATTCCGTGGCTGCCGTCCGGCGCCAGATATGCCCGCAGGGTCTTACACGCGATGTTCAGCGCCTCGCGGGCGGCGGGCTCGATCACCGTCGCGCGCGGTGCGCCGTAGCGGACGGCAATCTCCACCAGTTCGTCAGGAGCGTACGACGCGAAGCGCAACTTACGATTGAATCGGCCCGCCAAACCGGGGTTGACGGTGAGGAATTCGTCGACTTCCTTCTCGTAGCCCGCGCCGATGAAACAGAAGTCGAACCGATGCACCTCGAGTGCGACAAGCAGCTGGTTGACCGCCTCCATGCCGATCATGTCCGGGCGGCCGTCGTAGTGGCGCTCCACCAATGAGTAGAACTCGTCCATGAACAGGATGCGTCCCAGCGAACGGGCGATCAGCGCGTTGGTTCTCGGGCCGGATGCCCCGATGTGCTCGCCGCAGAAGTCGGCCCGTTTGACTTCGATGATCTCGGGATGCCGCACGATGCCCAGCCCGGCGTAGATCTTTCCCAGCGCCTCGGCTGTGGTCGTCTTTCCAGTTCCGGGTGGGCCGACGAGAAGCATGTGATTGGTCTGATTGGTCACCG
>NZ_JBKQTQ010000048.1:0-11082 GCF_052143115.1 Mycobacterium sp. | reverse complement strand
GACGAATGTACGTCCCATTCCACGACGGCGTCATCAGCCAGTTCGAGGGATACGGCGAATTGGACGAATTGGACTGGGACCGCTACCACCGGAAGTACGGCAACATCCAACGCCTCGACCGCATCCTCGAGGCGGAGAACGACGACGTGAACCGATACAAGGCTTCCAAGCAGGCCGACGTCCTCATTCTGCTCTACCTGATGTCGGCACCGGAATTGTGTGAGCTACTCGAGCGGCTCGGCTATCGCTTCATGCCCGACAAGATCCCAAAAATGGTGGACTACTACCTGGCGCGCACGTCGCACGGGTCGACGCTCAGTGGTGTGGTGCATACCTGGGTACTCGCCCGGGCCAACCGCGATCGTGCGATGGAGTTTTTCCAACAGGCGCTCAAATCCGACGTCTCCGACATCCAGGGCGGCACCACGTCCGAAGGCATTCACCTGGCGGCCATGGCAGGCAGCGTCGACCTCATGCAGCGATGCTTCACCGGGATGGAGACCCGGGCCGGCCGCATCATCCTCTCCCCGCACTGGCCGGAAACACTTGGCGTGCTGGCATTCCCGATCCACTACCGCGGTCTGCACCTGCACCTGCGGGTCAGCGGAAAGGGCGTGATCATCAGTGTGGATCCGCGCGATGCCGCCGGAGTCGAAGTGGAATGCCGTGGTCGAGTCGTTCAACTGATGCCCGGGACAACTGTCCGATTTCCCGGCTGACCGTTGCCCAACCAAAAGATACGGGGCGGGGTGGTCAACGTCGGCGGTACGATCGCAATTCGTGCAACGGCGAGTGTCGCAGAGAGCACAACTCTGGTCGCTATGCCCGGCCGTGGTGAACGGCCTCGTCGACCCGTGATTTTTCGTACGGCGAAGAACGGCAGCTGGCTGACCCGCAATGTGTGGGTGTTATCCGCTGTGTCGCTTCTCCAGGACACCGCCAGCGAATTGGTCTACCCGCTGTTACCGATCTACCTCACCGCAGTTCTCGGCGCGCCGCCGGCCGTCGTAGGAGCCGTCGAAGGCGCGGCCGAGGGAGCGGCGTCGCTGACAAAACTGACGGCTGGACCACTCGGGGATAGGTTTGCGCGGCGTCCACTGATCACGGCGGGCTACGGTATGGCCGCGCTCGGCAAGGTGATCGTTGCGGTCGCCGGTGTGTGGCCCGGGGTATTGGCGGGACGCGTGGTCGACCGAGTCGGCAAGGGTATCCGGGGCGCGCCGCGCGACGCACTGCTCGTAGACGGAATCGACGAAGCCAGCCGCGGCCGCGTGTTCGGGTTTCACCGCGCGATGGACACCCTCGGCGCGGTTGCCGGTCCGTTGATCGGGCTTGCCGGATACGAGCTACTCGACCATAAGATTCCGCCGTTGCTATACATCGCGATCGTTCCGGCCGTCCTGAGTATGGCCTTGGTCGCGTTGGTGCGCGAGCGTCCCCGGCCGGTTGAGCGTGCGCACCGATCACCGTTGGGGGCGGCCCTGCGTGAGCTGCCAGGCCGGTATTGGCGGGTGATCGCGCTGCTGGCAGCCTTCGGTGTCGTCAACTTCCCAGATGCCCTGATCCTGTTGCGCCTCAAAGGGATCGGGTTTTCCGTCGCCGAAGTGATCCTGGCCTACGCGGGATACAACATGGTATATGCGTTGGGCAGTTACCCGGCCGGATCACTCGCTGACCGCATCCCGAGGCCTGCGGTGTTCGGGATAGGCATGGTCTTTTTCGCGGTCGGCTACATCGGGCTCGGGCTCACAACCGACAGAGTCGCGGCATGGCTCATCCTCGGACTGTATGGACTGTTCACCGCATGCACCGACGGCGTCGGAAAGGCGTGGATATCCGGACTTGTTCCCGCCGAGCTGCAGTCGAGCGCGCAGGGCATATTTCAGGGCGCGACGGGCTTCGCGGTGTTGTCGGCAGGTCTGTGGGCCGGTCTGCTGTGGGGGGCAAGAGGCCAACTCCCGCTACTGATCTCAGGAATCGCCGGCGGCTTCTTTGCGGCGATCCTGCTCATTCTCTCTATCGGTGCGTGGATTCGCACCAAATCCGATGCTGCAGCGGCTAACTGACTGCAAGAGGAAAGAAGTATCCATGAGCGGACAACCCGGCAGTCCAGAACCGGCGGTGGTCGCAGCCAACGCCGAATTCACCCACGGACCCTATGCTGGGGAAATGGCTGGTGACGAGCAAGCCAGCAGGGATGCCGGTCGAGGCATGGCCGCATCCCAGCCGCATGACCTCACGCCGCTTGCGGACCTGTCGCACGGGCAGTCCCGGGCCGGACCGGTGCGCGAACGCCGACCCGTCTACGTCGATCTGCTGCCGCCGTGCAATGCCGGTTGCCCCGCCGGGGAGAACATCCAAGCCTGGCTTGCCCATGCCACCGCCGGCCGGCACGAGCAGGCCTGGCGTCAGCTCGTCAAGGACAACCCATTCGCCGGGATCCATGGGCGGGTGTGCTATCACCCGTGTGAAACCGTCTGCAACCGCGCCCATCTCGACAGCGCCGTATCGATCCACTCGGTGGAGCGGTTCCTCGGTGACCTTGCTTCCGAGCGCGGCTGGAAGTTCGAACCACCGCCGACCCGCACCGGCAAGCGAGTCCTGGTCGTCGGCGCGGGGCCGAGCGGACTGTCCGCCGCCTACCATCTGGCACGCCTCGGCCACCAGGTCGAGATCCGCGACGCGGGCGCCCTGCCCGGCGGCATGATGCGGTACGGCATTCCGAGCTACCGGCTGCCGCGTGAGGTGTTGGATGTCGAGCTGAACCGGATCGCGGCTATGGGCGTTGAGTTGACCGGCGATCACCGGGTCGATGACCTCGCGGCCGAGCGGGACGAGGGCGGCTTTGACGCGGTGTTCGTCGCGGTCGGTGCGCATCTGGCCAAACGAGTCGACATCCCCGCTCGTGACGCCGGCACGATGGTGGACGCGGTGTCTTTTCTGCGCGACGTCGCGTCCGGCGAAAGGCCGGCGATCGGGCGCCACGTGGCCGTCTACGGCGGCGGCAACACCGCGATGGACGCCGCCCGCGTGGCCCGCCGCCTGGGCGCCGAGGATGCGGTGATCGTCTACCGTCGCACTCGCGAGCAGATGCCCGCCCACGAGGAGGAAGCCGAGGATGCCGAACGCGAGGGCGTGCGCATCAACTGGCTGCGGACGATCAACGCCTTCGATGGCCCCGAACTGCGGGTCGAGGTCATGGAACTCGACGACTCGGGTTACCCGCGACCGACCGGACGCTTTGAGACGCTGGCCGCCGACACCCTGATCATGGCACTCGGTCAGGAAACGGAATCGGCCTTCATGCGGACGCTGCCAGGAGTTGAGTTCGATGGTGACGGCAGCGTGCGCGTCTCGGAGTCATTGATGACCGGCTGTCCGGGCATATTCGCCGGCGGCGACATGGTGCCCAGCGAGCGCACCGTCACAGTGGGTGTCGGCCATGGGAAGAAGGCCGCACACAACATCGATGCCTGGTTGCGCGACGCGACGGGCGCACGTCTCGCGAAACACCCGACGGCGACGTTCGACTCGCTGCACCTGTGGTTTTTCGGTGACACCGCGCGGCGTCAGCAGCCCGAAGTCGAGCCGGCAAAGCGCGTCGAGAGTTTCGAGGAGGTCGTCGGCGGGTTGTCCGCCGAGGAGGCGACCTACGAGGCGGGGCGTTGCCTTTCGTGCGGTAACTGCTTCGAATGCGACGGCTGCCTCGGCGCGTGCCCGGAGGACGCGGTGATCAAACTCGGGGTCGGACACGGCTACAAGTTCGACTACGACAGCTGTACCGGCTGCGCCGTCTGCTTCGATCAGTGCCCGGTCCACGCCATCGAGATGTTCCCGGAGCCGAAATGACACGTGCGACGGTGGATGGAAACGAGGCCGCCGTTTCGGTCGCCTACCGGCTCAACGAGGTGTGCTGCATCTACCCGATCACACCGTCATCGCCGATGGCCGAGTTGGCCGACGAATGGTCCAGCGCCGGGCGACCCAATGTGTGGGGCACCGTCCCGACAGTGGTCGAAATGCAAAGCGAGGGTTGAGCGGCCGGAGCTCTGCACGGCGCCCTGCAGAGCGGCGCGTTGACCACGACCTTCACTTCGTCGCAGGGTCTGCTGTTGATGATCCCGAACATGTACAAGATCGCCGGTGAACTGACGTCGGCCGTCATCAACGTGGCAGCCCGGTCATTGGCGGCGCAGGGATTGTCGATCTTCGGGGACCATTCCGACGTTATGGCCGTGCGGCAAACGGGATTCGCGCTGCTTGCATCGGCCTCCGTTCAGGAGGCCCAGGACCTGGCGCTCGTTGCGCAGGCGGCCACACTGGCGACCCGGGTACCGTTCGTGCATTTCTTCGACGGCTTCCGAACCTCGCACGAACTCAACACGATTCAAACGCTCTCTGACGACGACCTGCGCGTGTTGGTGCCCGAGGAGTTGGTGTGGGCTCATCGCGGACGGGCGCTGTCTCCCGAGCGCCCGGTCATTCGCGGGACCGCGCAGAATCCGGACGTCTACTTTCAGGCGCGTGAAACGGTGAACCCGTTCTACGCACGGGTTCCGGGCGTGGTCGAGGACCTGATATGGCCCGCCTTGGCGAGCGCACCGGCCGCACGATGCACATCGTCGACTACACCGGACATCCCCAAGCGCAGCGAGTGCTGGTGGTGATGGGCTCGGGCGCCGAGACTGTCGTGCAGACTGTCGCCGCTCTCGTCGAGCGCGGCGAGCGGGTCGGAGTGGTCCAGGTGCGGCTGTACCGCCCATTTCCCACCAGAGCGCTCCTCGAAGTGCTGCCCGCGACGGTTCGCACGGTCGGCGTTCTAGACCGCACCAAGGAGCCCGGGTCGATCGGCGAACCGTTGTATCTGGACGTTGTCGCGGCGCTCGCCGAGGCCTATGCCGACGGCGAGCGACCCGTCATGCCGCGTGCGACGGGTGGACGATATGGACTGTCCTCCAAGGAGTTCACGCCCGCCATGGTCGCCGGGGTGTTCGCCGAACTCGCTCGCGAGCAACCACGGCGCCGTTTCACCATCGGTATCGACGACGACGTCTCCGGTACCAGCGTCGACTACGACCCGTCGTTCGACATCGAGTCACCCGACACGTTCCGAGCGGTCTTCTTCGGGCTGGGTTCGGACGGTACCGTCAGCGCGAACAAGAACACGATCAAGATCCTCGGGTCCGAAGAAGGGCTGCACGCCCAGGGCTACTTCGTCTACGACTCGAAGAAATCGGGTTCGCAGACCGAGTCGCATCTACGCTTCGGGCCGGATCCCATACGCGCCCCTTACCTCGTGACGGCGGCCAATTTCGTTGGCTGCCACCAGTTCCGGTTTCTCGACAAACTGGATGTGCTGGGTCGGGCTGCCCCGGACGCGACGCTGCTGCTGAACTGTCGGCAGCCTGCTGTCAAGGTCTGGGACGCGTTGCCCAGGCTGGTTCAGGAACAGATCCTGGCCAAGCGGATCGCGCTGTACGCCGTCGACGCCGACCGGATCGCACGTGAGGCCGGGCTGGCCGGGCGGATCAACATCGTGTTGCAGACATGCTTCTTCGCGATCTCCGACGTGCTGCCACCCGAGCAGGCGATCGCCCGCATCAAGGAATCGGTGGAAAAGATGTACGGAAACCGCGGCGCCGACGTGCTAGGGAAAGAACTGGCCGCAGTGGACGGCGCGGTGGCCGGGTTACACCGGATCGAGGTGCCCACCCTGGTCACCTCCACGCGCACACCGGCACCGATCGTGCCCGAGTCCGCGCCGGAGTTCGTCCGCACCGTCACCGCGGAGATGATGGCCGGACGCGGAAACGCCTTGCCGGTCAGCGCACTTCCGGTGGACGGCAGCTACCCGAGCGGCACGACCGCATACGAGAAACGCAACATTTCCGAGCTGGTCGCAGTCTGGGACTCCGACAGCTGCATTCAATGCGGCAATTGCGGCTTCGTCTGCCCGCACAGCGTGATTCGCTCCAAATTTTACGACCAGTCCCAGCTGGCCGGGGCGCCAACGCAGTTCGACTCCGCACCCTTGGACGCCGTCGGCCTGCCGAACGCCCGGTTCTCGTTGCAGGTGTACGTCGAGGACTGCACCGGGTGTGGCCTGTGCGTCGAGGCCTGCCCGGTTGTCCTACCCGGCAAGACCGTCACCAAAGCGATCAACCTCGGCCCCAGTGAGCCGCGGGTGGCTGCCGAGCGAGAGAATATTGCCTTCTTCGAGACCCTGCCGACCAACGACCGGTCCCGGGTGGACTTCGGCACCGTACGTGGCACCCAGTTCTTGGAGCCGCTGTTCGAGTTCTCCGGCGCCTGTGCGGGTTGCGGAGAGACGCCGTACCTCAAGCTGCTCTCGCAGCTGTTCGGGGACCGGCTGATGATCGCCAACGCGACCGGTTGCTCTTCTATCTACGGCGGCAACCTGCCCACCACTCCCTGGACCACCGACGCTGACGGGCGGGGTCCCGCCTGGTCGAACTCGCTGTTCGAGGACAACGCGGAGTTCGGGCTCGGCCTGCGGTTGGCCAGCGACGGACATGTCGCGCTGGCCCGGCGCCGTCTCGCCGAATTGCGCGACACGCTCGGGGCCGGACTCGTCGACGCCATTCTGGCGGCACCGCAGCTGCGCGAGTCGGAGTTGGCAGCCCAGCGTGAGCGGGTGGCCGAGCTCAAGAATCGCCTTGCGGGCCTCGATCCCGCTGTGACTGCCGACCTGCGCAGCGTGGTGGACAGCCTGGTCCGGCGCAGCGTGTGGATCGTCGGCGGTGACGGCTGGGCGTACGACATCGGGTCCGGTGGGCTCGACCACGTGTTGGCTACTGGGCGCAACGTCAACGTGCTGGTGCTCGACACCGAGGTCTATTCCAACACGGGTGGTCAGATGTCCAAGGCGACACCACTGGGCGCAGTCGCCAAGTTCGCCGCCGCCGGCAAAACGGTGCCGAAGAAGGATCTCGCGCTGCAAGCGATCGCTTACGGAAACGTCTACGTCGCCAAGGTCGCCATGGGTGCCGACCCGCAGCAGACCCTGCAGGCCTTCCGCGAGGCGGAGGCTTACGATGGCCCGTCGCTGGTGATCGGCTACAGCCAGTGCATTGCGCACGGCATCGATATGCGTCTCGGGATGGATCAGCAGTACCGCGCGGTCGCCAGCGGACACTGGCCGCTGGTCCGTTATGACCCGGTACTGCGCGCCGCCGGGCACAATCCGTTCCTGCTCGATTCGCATCGACCGCGGATCCCGCTGGCCGACTACGTCTACCGAGAGCTGCGGTACCGCTCACTGGCCAACGCCGATCCGGCCGAAGCCGAACGGCTGCTCGGGCTGGCAGAACAGGCTATCGAACAGCGCTGGAATGTCTACGAGGAGATGGCTTCCCGCGGTCCCGAACACTTCCACGCCGACGCCCGCAGGGAACGCTGATGGAGCTGTCAACCCGCTATATGGGCCTCACATTGCGCAACCCCCTGGTGGCGGCGGCATCTCCGCTGTCGCAGACCGTGGACGGCATCCGGCGCCTCGCCGACGCCGGTGTCGGTGCGGTCGTGCTCTATTCGCTGTTCGAAGAGCAGCTGCGCCGCGAGGCGGAGCGCAACGCTCGTCTGGCCGAGGCGGGCACCGAGAGCTTCGCCGAGTCGTTGTCGTACTTCCCACACGCCGCCGACGAGGACCACGGCCCACGCCGCTATTTGAGCCTGCTCGAACGTGCGGCCGGCGCGGTCTCAGTTCCGGTGATCGGCAGCCTCAACGGCAGCACGCCCGGCAGTTGGGCCCGCTACGCCCGGTCAATGCAGGACTGTGGCGCGGCCGCAATCGAATTGAACATCTACTACCTGCCCGGGGATCCACACATCCGCGGCCGCGACGTCGAGCAGCGTCACCTCGACATCCTGGCGTGGGTCAAGGACGCGGTGACCGTTCCGGTGGCGGTGAAGCTCAGTCCGTACTTCAGCGCGACCGGCGAGATGGCGCGACGCCTGGATGAGGCCGGTGCGGACGGGCTTGTTCTGTTCAACCGATTCCTGCAGCCCGACATCGACCCCGAGACCCTCACCGTGGTGCGCGCGGTGTCGCTGTCCACCCCGGCGGAGATTCGGTTGCCGCTGACGTGGATTGCGCTACTGCGAGGACGAGTCGGCGCGTCGCTCGCCGCGACGACCGGCGTCGAGAGCTCCATTGAGCTGATCAAGTACCTGCTTGCCGGCGCGGATGTGGTGATGACGGCGTCAGCACTGCTGCGCCACGGCCCGGAACACGCCACCGTACTGCTCGACGGCTTGTGTGAATGGATGCGACGCAAGGGATTTACCACCGTTGAGGAACTGCGTGGGCTGCTCGCGGTACCCGTCGGCGCCGACGAGACAACCCGCGAACGCTGGGACTACGTCAGCGCGCTACAACAAGCCGACAGCACCGACTACGGCCCCTGGTAACCGTAGCGGCTCGCGCACCTTCGACGGCGATTCACAGCTACTCAAGGTCATTCGCCCCTTACAGGGGCCGCAACCGATCAACTCCGCCCTGCCGGCAGCTTCAGTGCGCGCTTGGACCGCCGGGCCGGTGCACTCAACGCGACAAGACGTGCCACTGCCCGTTCGACGCCCTGGGCGAGCTCGTCGACATCGGGCGCAGCGTCATAGTCGGCGATGATGCCGAAGACGAGGTCGTCCGCGTAGCTGAATATCGCGATGCCTGTGCGAACCCGAAGCGCAATGGGCGGAATCGGCAGTAAGTGCACAATGTCGTGGCCCATGACCTGCAACCGTTGGCGCGGACCGGGTACGTTCGTCGCCACGGTGACCACAGCTCGTTGCGGGAGCCGGGCCAACGCCCGAACGGTCCAGGCCGTGAGCGGGAACGGAATGAGATTCGCCGCTGAGACAATGACGCTTCCTGCTTGCCGCTGCCCGCTCGCCTTCGTCCTTGCCAGTCGCGCATGCACTGCGCGCAGCTGCTCTGCCGGGTCGGCCTTTTCGACGGGAAGGTAGGGGAGCATGAGTGAGACGCGATTGTCGGTCTTGTCGAGTGCATCGTTCGAGCGCACCGAGACCGGCACCAGGGTGCGAAGCGAATTGCGCCTGGGTTGCTCGCCGCGACGGATCAGAGTGGCGCGGAAGCTATCGGTGATCGCCGCGAGCGCAACATCGTTGATCGTGACGTCGAACGTCTGGCGCACCTTGGCCACGTCCCGCAGGCTCACCCGCGCCGCGCTGTAGCGCCGCATATTGGTAACCGGCCCCATCAGTGAGGAGACCGGCGCCGGATGCAATAGGCCGCCGGCAATTTCGACAGCGACTTCGAATGCCCGTGCAGCAGCCGTGGTCACGTCGGCCGATGCATGCCAAATACCGCTGACCCAATCCAGCGGGTTGAGGCTGAGCTGCGGCAGCCGCGTCCCGTGCTGTGCCGGCTCCGTGGTTGGGCGGATATCGGTTGCGGACGCGTCGCCGTCGTCGAACAGGCCGGCAAGGATGTGTGTCACCGCGACTCCGTCGCCAATGCAGTGGTGGATTTTCGTCAGTATCGCCCACCGGTCGTCGGTGAGGCCCTCGATGATCCAGCATTCCCACATTGGACGGTCCCGGTCGAGACGCCTCTCCATCACATCGGCGGCCAGCCGGAATAGCGCGCTGTCGTCGCCCGGATGCGGAAGTGCCGCACGATGCAGGTGATGGGAGAGGTCGAGGTTGACGTCTTCAATCCACTCCGGCGGACCGAGGTCGAGCGGATGCGTGCGCAGCACCTGCTTGAACCGTGGCGTCGAAAGCATTCGCTCGCCAAGCCACGAGACGAGCGAGCCGTAGTCCGGGATGGGTCCTTCAACGACGGCTACGACGCCGATCGCGAGGCTTACATGCGGGTCGGAGTCCTCTGCCTCGAGGAAGGCCGCATCAAGCGGTGTTAAGTGCGCCACAACAACACTGTCCACCGCGATCGGACGGACCGGCAGAGGCGGAAGTCCCAAGACCGAAGTCTTTGGGCAGAGTCACGCAACCGTGGACTCGCGGCATTCCATGGTCATGGCAGAACCAGCCCGCGGGCCCCATGACGGCACACGACTGCAGGGCTAGCGTGGCTTGGTAGCAGAGGATGGATGGTGCGCCATGTCGGTAGCCGGTAGCGAGCATTGGATGGCGCTGGAGGGCGGAGCCGACGGCTCGCCGGGCGCGAGGTCATACACGAGCCGGTTCGCGGCGATCGGTGCGTCGCTTCCGGAACGGCGGTTGAGTACCGATGAGTTGATGGCACGGTGTGAGCCTTCGGCAGAGCTTTGTGGCCGTGGCCCGGTAGCGCCGGTGACGAATGACCCTGTCGCGGTGGCGCAGGAAAGTGCCACGATAAGTGATTAATCCTCGGCTGCCGATCGGCGGCAGAGAGTGACGAACGTCGGGAAGAGCCAATGACGATCAATGGCGACCGCACAGCCACAACCACCACAGCGACGAATGTGGCGTCGATGTTTCTCGCCCGCGTTCAGACGTCGGCGGATAAGGAGGCCTTCCGCTACCTCGTTGCCGGCGAATGGGTCTCGGCGACCTGGCGGCAGGCCGCGGACCGCGTCGAGACGCTGGCGGCCGGCCTGCTGGCGCTGGGCATCGAACCCGAGCAGCGAGTCGGTATCGCGTCGAGCACGCGATACGAGTGGATCCTGGCCGATCTGGCGATCATGTGTGCCGGGGCCGCCACCACCACGGTGTATCCCAACACCAACGCCGGCGGCACCGCCTACATTCTGGCCGACTCGGAATGCCGAGTCGTGTTCGCCGAGGACACCGGGCAGCTGGCGAAGCTGGCCGAACGTCGCGCCGAGTTACCCGGCCTCACCAAGGTGGTGCTGTTCGACGGCCCCGGCGACAGCGACTGGGTGATCACCCTGGCGGGCCTGGCCGAGTTGGGGCAGAAGTATCTGCTCGAGCATCCGTCAGGAGTGCGGACCCGAACGGACGCGATCACCCCGCAGCAGTTGGCGACGTTGATCTACACCTCAGGAACCACCGGACCGCCCAAGGGTGTGCGGTTGCCGCATTCCGCCTGGGCCTATGAGGGGAAGGCGATCGTCGCGCTGAACCTGATGCGCGAGGACG
>NZ_JBKQTQ010000047.1:0-20494 GCF_052143115.1 Mycobacterium sp. | reverse complement strand
GTAGGTGATCTTCAGGTAATCCAGCGGTCGCCCGATGTACATCCAGTGGAGCAGAAGCCATTTGTCCATCGTGAGGAAGCCGTAGACGCCCAGCCACGCCGGCCAGTTACGGATCACCGAATTGGGCAGTACTACCGTCATCAGGAAGGGGACCAGCATCATCGAGTAGTAGCCCTGGGCCAGTGACAGCACCAGCCACGACCACAGCAACAGCACGCCCGACGATGTGGTGAACCAGAACAGCGGGTCACGGGTCCGGTAGTAGCGGTACAGCAGCCACAAGCTGCCGATGGCCAGCAGTGTGAACAGGATCCGCAGAAACAGGATCAACCAGAACGGCAGTCCGAAGTAGACGCCGTTGCCTTCGATCGAGCTGTTGAAGTAGTCGCGAACGCCCAGCGTGTAAGGCAGCGTGCGGGTGAAGAAGTCCATCGGATGCACGACCAGGGGCAGCGCGGCCAGATTGAATGCCACCGGGACCACCAGGGCAGCCAGTACTGCACGCCACTGACGGTTGAGCAACGGCAGCAGAAGCAGCGGCAACAGCACCGGTTTGACCACCGTCGCCAGACCGATCGCGATGCCGGCCCACCACTGATGTGTGACATTGCCGGATTTGGAGCCGTCCAGCAGCCACCGGAGAAAGAGCACCTCGAGCAGCAGGATGACACCGTTGATGTTGGTGAAAACCAATGTGCTGGTGACGGATTCGGTGCAGAACATCGCCAGCAGCAACGCCGGGGCCGCCACCGAAGTCAGGGTGAAGTTGAACATCCGCAGCAGCACGTACGCCGCGAGGACAATCGCGGCGCTGTTGATCGCGACGAACAAGTAGCGCGACTCAGCGAACGGCAGATAACCGAAGGGCGCCATGATCAGCGTGCCGCCCGGCGGATACAGGTAGTGCGGGTCGACGTAGTCGAAATGCTCGTTGTAGAACTCCAAGCCGTGCCTGAAGTTCGACAGTGCGCGGTAGACCGGCTTGAAGTCGTCGGTGATGTTGCCGTTGGCGGGCAACACGATGGTGCGGTGAATGACCGCCATGATTGCCAATGGCCAGAGAACCGAGCGCAGCACGGTGGCGGTGCCAGGTGGTGCGGCGCGGGGACCAAAGGTGGCCTGCGCCCAGTCGCGCAGGCTGCCACGAGGGGAGTCAACTGCCGTCACGAGCGCACCGTACACGGGCGAACGGCCGAGGGGTCAGGCGGGACAGTAGGTGTCGGTGGAAGGCAACTTTCCGCTGTCGAGGTAGCCAATCAGCGGCGGGACCGTGCACGACGAATAGATGCTGGCGCCGTGGCCGATGCCCTCCCACATCACCCGCTTACTAGCGGCCGTGGCGTTGATGATCAGGGCGGCGGTGGCAGAGACGCCTTCTGATCCGACGATCGGGTCGTTCTGCACGCCCATCAGAAGCACGTTGAGCTTGAGCACCTTCGGTGGTTGCGGCGTCGAGGCGCTTGGCCACGCGACGCATTTGACCAGATTCAGCGCACCGACCGTGCCGAACTGGGGGTAGAGCTTGGCCCAGGCAACCACGAGTTCGCGTACCCGGTCGGGTGTGGGGCGATTGAGCGCGTCACTGCACGAATTGACGAACTGCCCGTCGGTACCGGTGGCTCCCTCTGCCCGGTTGATCAGGCTCGTCAGCAAGTTCGTGTCGCCGGAGCGGGCGTTTGCCAGTGCGGTAGCCAAGTCGTTGGTAGTGCCGATGCGGTCACCGGTGGGGAAGCCCAGCGCGGTGGTGATGGCGCTGGCGAGGGTGGCTACCGAGGCACCCGCGGGGCCGTGGCCGGTCCGGGCGTCATCCAGCAGCGAACTGACCGCGGCCTTGGGATCGGGACCCAACGGGCAATTCACCGCGGCGCACTGTGCGGCAAATGCATCCAGCGCCGCCTGCTGGCCTTCGACGCGCTGCTCGGCGGCGGCTTCGGCGCCCACGCCCAACGCGACCGGGGAGTCGAGGACCAGCCTGGCCACCCGGTCGGGATGCGAACTCGCGTATGACAGCGCCACCTGGGCGCCGTTGCCGATACCGATCAGCGCCAATGCGGACACGTCCCAGGTGCTGCGCAGCCGTTCGATATCGGTGGCGGCGTGGGCGTCGTCGTAGGCGGAGTCGCCGGGCGCGATGGTATCGGTGCAGCTGGTGGTGGCGTTCTGCACGATGTCCGCGAGGTTGGCGACCGGGTCGTTGCCGGACTCGAACTGCGACTGGTCGCGTATCTCCTGGCGGTCGAACTGATCGAGGCAGTCCACCGGGGTCGACATGCCCATACCGCGGCGGTCGACGGCGACGATGGGGTGGCTGCGCAGCACATCAGCGCCGGCGCGCGCCAGCCATACCGGCAGTTGCAGCGACGACGGCAGGTCCGAGCCGGTGGTGAAGACCAGTGGGCCGGCGTCGGCCGGAGTCTGGGCCGAGCGTGCGCGCACCACACCGATGCTCAGCGTCCCGGCTGCGCCGTTAGCGGGGTCGAGATCGGCGTCATAACTTGCGCAATCCAGCTTGACGCCGGGTGCGGCGGGGACGGCGGCATCCCCGAACTCCTTGGACGTGCAGTCACGCCACGACAAGTCGTTCTTGGGCGCGGCGATCGGCGGCGGACCATTGGGCGGCTTCGTCGTAGTGGCCTTTCCCTGCGGCCGCGCGCCCGAATTGGTGCCAAAGCGCGGGTTGGCGGCCAATCCCGGCGCGCAGCCGGCCAGCAACCCAGTCACCACGATCAACGAAGTGGCGATTGCGGCGTGCCGGCTCATGCCGACCACAGTAGCCATTCCAGCCCGATACTCAGGCTTAGGTTCGATTGCCTGACTCCTTCTCAGGCCGATTCCCGGCCCGCATCGTCGTCAGGCCTTGACATAGCGGGTGTACAGGTAGCCGTCGTCGTCGGTGAGGATGTGCGCAGGGCGCATCCCGGTCAGCACCTGCCCCGGACCGGCGGCGATGCGGCCGCCCTGGCCGCCCACCAGGCTCGGCGCGATCGTCAGACACAGTTCGTCGAGCATGTCGCTCTCGACGAACGAGCCGAACAACATCGGGCCGCCTTCGGTCAATACCCGGTACAAGCCGCGGTCGGCCAGTGTCGCCAGCACCGCGGCTTCGTCGACACGAGCCGGGTCGTCGACCGAGCAGTCGACCACGTCTGCGAGGCCGGCGAGCCCGCGGCGCGTCTGGTTGGTCGCCGTCCCGCAGGTCAACACCAGCGGTGGCACCTCGGTGCGGGTGAACACCGGCATATCCCGGTCCACCCGACCGGATCTGGTAACGATCGCCAGCCGCGGCACTTCGCTTTGCCCGCAGGCCTGGCGACGTTGGCGCTGAGCGACGCTCGGGCGTGCGCCCGAGTAGCCCTCGGCCCGCACCGTGCCCGCGCCGACCAGAATCACGTCCGCGAGCTCGCGCAGAAGGTTGAACACCGCACGATCGCCGGGCCCGCCGAGGCGGCCGCTCACGCCGCCGACGGTGGCGCCGCCGTCGAGGCTGGTGATGAAGTTCGCGCGAAGCCAAATCCTGTTCAGGTCCGCGGGGTAACCGTAGAGCTCGGGCAGTTCGCCGCCGTCGAGTTCACGGACCGAGCCCAGCAGTCTCAGCTGCATCCCGCCGGCTTGTTCGGCAGCAAGGTCAGGCATGCGCATGATCAGGAGACCGTAGCGCGCAGACCCCGGACTTTAGTACTGGGGTTAGCGCGGCAAGTTGTGCCTGTGGACGCTCCCCGTGCCGCGTAGCCGTGAATGTCGGTGCTAACTGTTAGGTTGCAGCGCATGAAGGCCGGTAGGCGGTTTCGAGCCGAGCCCGGCGACCTGCTCGATCAGGTGTTCACCACGCCCGCCGAGCGGCGGCGCGTATTGCGGTTGCAACGCAAACTTTCCCGCGCCAACAAGGGTTCGGCCAACCGTAATAAGACCCGGGTAGCCCTTGCCAATTTGCGGGCTCGTGAGCGGCGCCGCCGCCAAGACTTCTGCGTCAAGACCACACGAGAGTTGGCGCACAACAACGCTCTGGTGGTCCTGGAGAAGCTGGCGGTGCGCACCATGACGCGTCGCGCAGCGCCTGTTGCGGACCCAGCCAGGCCGGGCCAATACTTAGCCAACGGCGGGTCAGCCAAATCGGGGTTGAACCGCGCCATACTGGCGAAGGGGTGGTTTCGCTTCGAGTTGGCGTTGAAGTCTGCGGCCCGTTACAGCGGGACGCGGGTAGTGAAGGTTCCGCCAGCGTTTACCTCAATACGCTGCTCGGCGTGTCGGCATGTGGACCCGAAATCCCGTGAGAGTCAAGCGGTTTTCCGGTGCATTCACTGCTTACGGCCAGCCGAACACGCGGATGTCAACGCTGCGAGAAACATTCTGGCCGCCGGGTGGTTGGCGGTGTCAGCCTGTGGAGACGACCCGTAGCCTGCGGGCTACGGGAAATCCTCGAAGCAGGAACCAGCAGGAAACCGCGAGGGATTACTGCACCAACCCAAGACTAGGGTTGGAATCCGGCGGGTTCATCCGTCCGGAGGACGTCAATTCAGCACGTCGGTAGGGTGCCAGCATGAACGGCCCCACCCCCGCGGATGCCACCGGCGGGGTCGCTCATCTGGTCGATCGGCGGCCCACTGTGTCGCCCGAGCGGCTGATCGCCCAGCTGACGCCGCCCCCGACCTTTGCCGAGGCGAGCTTCGGGAGCTATCACCCTGACCCCGCCGAGCCGACGCAGTCCGCCGCCGTGGCGGCGTGCCAACAGTTCTGCCGGCAGGCCGTCGAGCGCCGCGCCGGCCGCAAGAAGCTCTTCGGCAGGCGCGAGGTTGTGCCGGGCATCGGGCTGTACCTCGACGGTGGTTTCGGTGTCGGCAAGACGCACCTGCTGGCCGCTGCCTACCGTCAGCTGCCCGACGATGCGGCCCACCCGAAGGCGTTCGCGACGTTCATGGAACTGACCCAGCTCGCCGGGGTGTTCGGCTTCGCCGAATGCATTGACCTGCTAGGGCATTACACGCTGTTGTGTATCGACGAGTTCGAGCTGGACGAACCCGGAAATACCACGCTGGTATCACGGCTGCTCTCCCAACTTGTCGAGCGCGGTGTGTCGATGGCCGCCACGTCCAACACGCTGCCCGAGCAGCTAGGGGAGGGGCGTTTCGCAGCGCAGGACTTCCTGCGTGAAATCAACACGCTGGCAGCAATTTTCGCCGTCGTCCGGATTGAGGGGCCTGACTACCGGCACCGCGACTTGCCGCCTGCACCCCAGCCGCCAACTGACGAGCAAGTCGCCGCCCGCGCCGCGACGGTTGCGGGCGCGACCCTCGACGACTTCGACGCACTCTGCGCCCATCTGGCCACCATGCATCCGTCGCGCTATCTGACGTTGATCGAAGGCGTGACGGCGCTGTTCCTGACCGGCGTGCACGCCATCGAAGACCAGAACGCGGCACTGCGGGTGGTGGCGCTGACCGACCGGCTCTACGACGCCGGCATCCCGGTGCTGGCGTCGGGCGAGAAGCTGGACCGCATCTTCAGCGACGAGATGCTGGAAGGTGGCTTCCGGAAGAAGTACCTGCGGGCCACGTCGAGGCTGCTGGCGCTGACTGCGGCTGTCAACGCCTAGGCAAGTTGCGTCACCGGCCGCCGCCTCCGCCGCCACCGCCGCCGCCGCCAAATCCGCCACCGCCGCCGCCGACGCCGCCGCCGCCAAATCCGCCCCCGCCGATACCGCCGCCGCCAAATCCGCCCCCGCCGGGTGCGCCGCCGGGCCCACCGGGTCCGCCTCCGCCTGGTCCACCCGGTCCGCCGGGTCCGCCGGGACCGCCGCCTGGTCCACCAGGTCCACCAGGGTGGTCACCACCGCCGGGTCCACCAGGTCCACCGGGGAGGACAGGGCCGGCGGGGTTGCCAGGGCTCCCCGGCCCGCCATGGTGACCAAGATGATGTCCCGGTATGCCGGGTGCAGGCAGTGGCAAAACCGGGTTGTCGTGGCAGCGATTCCAGTCCGAATTCGCACCCCATGCCGGATCCCAAGAATCGCCCGGGCACCACCGTGGGAACGGCCCAGGCTGAGCCTGAGCCTCGTTGGCCGCTACCAAGCCGACCCATGCCAAACCCGCGACCATTACCGCGGTTGCTGCTGCAGAACGCGAAAACCCTTCATGCCTCCTTATTACTTAGGCTAACTGTGTATAGACATCAGAGTTGCCGCCAGGACGCTGTGCGCTCAGCTGATTAGCCCGCGCCAAACGGCCGCACCATGACGTAGTCGTTCTCATCATGGGTGCCCAATTGAAATGTCCTGGTGCCGTTGACGGTAAAGCCGCATTTCTTGTAAAAACGTTGTGCGCGAATGTTTTTCTGATTGACGCCCAGCCATACGCCGCCGGCGCCCCAGTCGGCGGCGGCCGCGAGCGCGGCGTCCATCAGTGCCGTCGATACGCCCGAGCCGTGATTGTCCGGCAGCACGTACATCTTCGAGAGCTCCACGGCCGGTCGAGCCCGCACGGCTCGCTGCACGTCGGGATCGTCGGCGACGCCGCGAATCAACATGGCGTAACCGACAATTCGGCTGTCCTGACTGGCGGTGAGGATCAACCGCTGCGGATCGGACAGATACTCGGCGAAGCGTACGGCGGACAGGTTGGCATCAACGAACGCCGCGACGTTCGCGTGCGTAACCGATGGGGGACACGCCAGCGGAAAGGTGCGTGCGGCGACCGTAGCCAACTCGGCGATGTCGACGGAATCTGCCGTGGCGATGCGCACCGCCAAAAGCGGTTCCGCGGCTATAGGTTCCACTGCGCCAAGTGATAGCCCGTCTTCTTGTCCAGCAGCACGACGGTGGAGACCGGATCGCGGTATGCCTCCCAGTACACGCCGCCGCGGACGATCGAGCCCGTCGGTACGTTGGCCAGCGCGTCGGGTGCGTCGGACGGGCGCGACTTGTAGGCGTCGCCGATTGGGGTGACTCCGTCGAAGGTGAAGTCAGTGAGCATCTGGTACGGGGTCGGCACCCTGATCGCGTGGATCGCCACGTCCGCACGCATCACCGCGCTGTTCGGGAAGCTCTTGACCGGGATGCCCACGCGGTTGTAGCCGAACCCCGGCGGCGGGTCGACCGGTTGGACGCTGCTGACCGTGGCGTCGGCGATGTATTTTCCCGTGTCGACTCGCAACGTGTCACCGAGGTGGCCGATCGGAACGTCGCCGGCCGATGCGCGCGGTAGCCCGACCAGGGTGGCGGCGATGACGGTGACCAAGGCAACCAAGCAGCGGCGCATCTTTCTCCTCTGGGCCGGCCTCTATGACTCTCGCATGATGGCACACCGCGACGGCTAGGTCGCCTGTTTCTTACCGGCCACCAGAGATTCCAGCACGGCAGTCAGATTGGTCTCGACGCGGTCCTTGTCGATGCCCGCCCGGTGCAGGGGACCGCTGCCGTCTTCCAGTTCGAGCAGCGCGAGCAGCAGATGCTCGGTGCCGATGTAGTTGTGGCCCAAGCGAAGTGCCTCGCGGAAGGTCAGCTCGAGCACTTTGCGGGCCAGACCGCTGAATGGGATCAGCTGCGGCGGGTTGTCGACGCCCGATGGCAGCGTGATTGCTGCACGAACAGATTCGGGGTCGACCTGCTGCGCGGTCAGCAGTTTGGTAGCCAGCGCGTCCGGATCGCTCAGCAGACCCAGCAATAGGTGGTCGGGAGTGATCTCGCCGTTGTGAGCCTCGTGCGCGGCGTTTTGCGCGGCGACGACGACGTTGCGGGCCCGCGGGGTGAAGCGGTCGAATCCTTGATTGGGGTCGAGTGAAGTGGCCTCGGCCCGCAACACGAACCGCTTCTGCGCGGCTTGCTTGGTGACGCCCATGCTCTTGCCGATGTCGGTCCAGGAGGCTCCCGATCGGCGGGCCTGATCGACGAAGTGTCCGATCAGGTGGTCGGCGACCTCGCCGAGGTGTTCGGCGGCCAAGACGGCGTCGGTGAGCTGGTCCAGCACGTCGGTGTGCACCTGTTTGATCGCATTGATCAGCTCGTCGAGTCGGATGGGATGGATGATTGCTGTCGGCCCAGGAGCGGAGTCTGTCACATCGTCAACGTTAGGTTGACGGCGGCTACTCGTCAACTATGGGTTGACGCTGGTCCGGAGAGCTCAGCCCTTCGAGTAGCCGCGGCGCACGGTCCGATCCAAGATGCCCAGCGTGGCCCGCAGTGCGAGTTCGGAAATCACCGGAAAAATTCCGGCCTCGCGCCACTGGTCGTCAATCTGGGACCAATCGTAGAACGATGTGACGAGCGTGCCCTCACCATGCTCATCGGGTTCGAGGCGGTAGCCGTACACGTGGCCGATCTGAGGCCGGATCTGCCCCAGAACCGTCCACGAGATCAGCCGGTCGGGTTCGAAGTCGCGAATACTGACGGTGACGTCGTACTTGCCCAGTTCCGGAAAGTCGTTGAGCGAGTCACGGTCCATATGAACGACGAAGCTGTCGCCCGCGGCGGCGACGGCGCCGCCCTCGGCGTCCTGCAACATTCCGGATGAGTCGATGGCGACATGACCCTGCGGATCGCAGAGCACGGCGAAGATGTCGGTTGGGGGAGCGGCGATTTTACGTTGGACTTCGATTTTCTCGGCCACGGTTCTGATCTTGGCAGGATGACTGCCGCTATGTGGCGTTTCTCGGGTCCGCGGGGCAGATACCACAGCCGCGCCGACGTGAGCGATGATGGAGCGATGAGACGCGTCCTGATGCTGTTCAGCATCGCTGCCGCACTGGGTGTGGGCGTGCCGGCGCACGCCGACCCGGGCAGCCCTGATCCGGGTGTTGACGCGAGCTTCCTGGACGCGCTCACCAAGGCCGGCATCACCTTTAACAACGGACCCGGCGCTGTCAACGCCGGCAAGACCGCATGCGGGCTGATGGGACAGGGGCAGCCGGAACTCGACGTCATCCAGCACGTGACCGAGCAGAACCCCGGAATCAGCACCACCAGCGCCGCGAAGTTCACCGCGATCGCGGCCAGCGCCTACTGCCCGCAATTCCTGCAACGCGCCAGCGACAACGGCGGGGCCACTACCGAGCCCCCACCGAACCGAGTGGGCATATCGGGCGGACGGCGCGAGTAGCGGCGTTGCCGCACAACCACTTACAGCGACGGCAGGATGTCGACCAGGAAGTTGCGGTTCTCGTATCACCAGTGTCGGCGGCGAGGCGCTTGTAATCTCCATCCATGATCCGCGCGAGACGGCCAGTTATCGTCTCTATTGCCTTCGCTCTTGGCACGCTCGTCGGATGCACCCCCAGCTATACGGCCCCCGCCGTATTCACGGTCACCAATGATGCGGTCGCCAAGGTGGTCGAGCAAGTGATCGCCGCCGACAAAGAGGCGAGGCAGCTGGATGGTCCTATCAGCGTGCACTGCGACAACGCGAAGAGCTGTCAGATTGCCTACACCATCGGCGAGCCGTTAGGGGGCACGAGCGGCTTGGATGACGTTGAGATGATCGAGCCCACCCGCCAGATATGGAAGACACTGTTCGCGGACCCTGAGTTTCAGTCGGGCACGATCGTCGTCAGCGGCCCGATGACATCGGTGGGTGGTACGAGTTCGACGGGCGTTTACTACATGCTTACGTGTGATCGTCGGGCGGCGGCGGAGATCGACTGGGACAAGGTGGACGGGCAAGGACTGCGCGCCGTATGCAGGTATTCGCCGGAGCTCAAGGGGCTGCCTGGGACGCCTGCCTCCTAGTGTCCGGTTTTCCGCGGGCGTCGTTGTTGATCGTGACACCAACGCATGACCATCGTTGTTTGAGGTGACATCGACAGGCGTACGCACCCCTTCGACTATTGACCTTGTCCGGGCGAATGCTGAGCAGTTAAGGGAGCGCATTCATGCCAAGCGAGCATTACGGCGATTACCAGATGGAGATCTATCTGGACGGGCTGCACGGGAAGCTTCCGCGGTTTCCGGTCGATCATGAGTCGCTGGAGGCTGCGGCGGTCGAGGTGTTGCCCTCGTGGATCTATTCCTACGTTGGGTACGGTGCGGGTGACGGGCGCACCCAGCAGGCCAATGTCGATGCCTTCGGACGGTATGCGATCGTGCCGCGCATGCTGGTGGCTCCGACTGAACGAGACCTGTCGGTGTCGCTGTTTGACATGCAGCTGCCTACTCCGCTGTTTATGCCGCCGGTGGGTGTCGTCGGCGTGTGCTCGCAGGACCTGCATGGCGACATCGCGGCGGCTAAAGCGTCTGCGATAACTGGAGTTCCGATGGTGGCGTCGACGTTGACGCAGGACCGGATGGAAGATGTCCGCCCGCACTCCGGTGCGACCCCGAACCTCTTTCAGCTCTACACCGCCAACGATAAGGAGCTGGCGCGTAGCTTCTTGCGCCGCGCCGAGCAGTCCGGCTATAAGGCCGTCGCGGTTACCTTGGACACCTGGATCACTGGCTGGCGACCGCACGATCTGAACATGGCGAATTTCCCCCAATTGCGCGGCTATTGCCTGCAGAACTACTTCACTGATGAGGTCTTTCGGGCGCGGTTATCCAAGATGCCGGAGGAAGATCCCGGGGCGGCCGCCCTGGAGTGGGCGAAGGTCTTTGGTCATCCCGTGCGGTGGGAGGATTTGGGCTGGCTGCGCGAATCGACGAAGTTGCCGATACTGCTGAAGGGCATCCTGCACCCCGACGATGTGCGTAAGGCTCGCGATCACGGTATCGACGGCATCTACTGCTCGAATCACGGGGGCCGCCAGGCCAATGGTGGACTTCCGGCTCTCGAAGCTCTGCCGGCGGTGGTGAAAGCGGCTGATGGCATGCCGGTGCTGTTCGATTCAGGGGTGCGCAGTGGTTCGGATGTCGCCAAGGCGTTGGCGTTGGGCGCAACCGCGGTGGGCATCGGCCGCACCTACCTCTACGCCCTGGCTATCGGTGGAGTTGACGGTCTGGTGTCCCAATTGCGTTCAGTACTAGCAGAACTGGACCTCCTCATGGCCGTCGACGGCTTCCCCAGCATTGCCGACCTCCGGGCCGCCGGCGCACAACGGATTTGATCGGGCGCGCGCCGAGCCCGGCGCCTTAGCCTGCTGTGCCGCGCCCGGTGCCCGGCGTCGGCAGGTCGCAAGCCGAGCCGAATTATTTCGCCGTGCGACTTTCCGCCATCGTGAAATGGGTCACGATCAGCCCGGATCGGGCAGCCTTTCTATCGCTCATGTGTTGGTAGGCGGTGACGGCCACTAAATCGGACGGCGACCTCGAGAGCTAGCGAGGCTGAAATGCGGCAGACCACTATCAGCGGACACCACGATGCGCGCTACCACGCAAAGACCATGATTTCTCTCTTCGCCGCAGCGGGTGCGTTGACTGCCGCGTTCACGTTCGCCGCGCCCGGGCAGGCGGCTTCCGTCGATTCCCGTTTGGACGTGTGCGCGGCACTGCGGAATGGGACGAGCCTCGCCTCCATCGAAGCGTCCCTTGAGGCCCGCGGCTACAGCGCAACAAATGCCGGCGTCCTGACCGGGACCACCATTCGCCAGCAGTGCCCGGATCAGACCGCCAACGCGATGGCGCAAGCGCACAGGGCAGGCGCATAAAAGCCCAAGAGTGCCGGCACGCGCTAGAGGTCCAGTTCTCGGTGCTGGGGCGCGATGACGTTGGTCAGGTAGTCGATAGCGGGCTGTATTGGGTAGGTGTAGTGGTCGGCGTTGCCCTGGGCGCCAAGGAATTCAAAGCCGTTGACGATTTCCTCCACAGTGCCAATCGGTACCGCCAGGTCCGCGGCAACGGCGACCACGTCCAGCACGGTGGCCTGTTGGACAACATTGTAGATGGACGTGCCCACTTTCCCTGGTGGCGCTTCTGCGGTCCACGGATTAGTCCCCACGGGACAGTTGGCGTATAAATCTGTTGCGCCATGGTCGCTGGTAGTGGTGTTGACGAAGTCCAGCCACCAGCTCGGGGTTTGCGCCGCGGTGAGGCAGTCCGGCCCTGAAATGCCGCCGGTCACAAAGCCGTCGATCTTGCCCGGCATAGGCCAGCCGGCCCATGCGTTCCCATTCGCGATTCCCGGTGACCTGCAGGGGTTTCCGAACGTGATGCCACCTGCGACCCGGTTCTGCAGGTTGTTCGGGATGATGAAGTTGCGCAGAAAGTGACTGGCGCAGATCGCCCCTTGGCTGTAGCCGAACGGGAACAGCGGGTTATTCGGGTAGACCTTCGTTGCGAGACGGACACCTTCGTTGTAACCCTCGTCGACGCTCGGCCCCATGGGATAGAGTTGGGCTGGCCAATTTCCGATCGGCTGGAAATAGAAGATGTTCGGAAGGGCTTTCGCCACAACGGATGCTACCGATGCGGGTTGGGGCGGCGTGGTGTTCCACATGTCTGAGCCGGTTCCCTGCCAGCACAGCAGTATTATCGGCAGCTCACCTGAAAAGCTACGGTCGTGCCGGCGACGCGTTCGGCGACGTTGTCTGTGAGTGTCCGACATTTGCTCTCTTCCTTGGTTAGTGACCTCGGCGGGATGCGCGAGCACCTCGGCGACCGTCTGCTTTACCAGCGGCACGCCGTACCGCCATTCTTTCGGAGGAACGACTGGGAATTCGGCACAATGACGGGATCGGCAAGCAGATTGGTGACGCGACGTCCGACAAGCCCGATGTGGACTTCTCGATCACTCCGCACGACAATTTCGCCGGCCGCGGGCGGGTACGGTCCGGCGTCGCGAGTGGCAGTGCAGTCGCCGGAACCCATGACGACGGAACAGGTCCGTCGACGGCCGTCTATACGGCGGGAGACACTGGTGGGGGTTGCTCGCCCCTGCCGGTGTTGCTGGCGCGTTGCAAAAATTGCGGACAGTAAGCGCTCGCCGCGATCGCGGTGAACTGAGCGGCCCTGGTCATGTTCAAGCCCGGATTCTGCCTTGTCACGTGCTGGATGACGTCAAGTTCTGGCTGCCCTTGCTCCATCATCCCGCATGCCGCCTTACCGTCCTTGACGGCGCCTGACCGGCTTATGACGGTGATGCCCGCCTTGGTGAGCGCATCGAGAAAGCTCGCATCAAGGTTCGGATCAGAGCTGCCCGGGTCGGCATGCGCAGGCTGGGCCATGCCCAGTGCGGCGGCCACGCCTAGCATCGCCAGGGGACGTCTCATCGAACCATCATCGCGCACGTCGGCGCCCTTGTCGCGGTCGTCGGCGTGGTCTCCGTGGTCGGACCACGACCGGCTTCTATTTCGGCTCAAAAGGCGGTGGAGATATCTAGGACGTGCCGGCCATAGCCTTGAATCCATGACGGACATCGAAGAAACACCAGCCCTAAAGGAATTCCGCCGCAGCCTCTTCGGAAACAGCGCGCCCGGCGAGACAATGCCAGCGGCTTACGTGCTGCAACTGCGCCGCCTCACCAACAGCGCAGAGGCAACACTCGGCATCAAGCACAGCTCGACCGTCCGCACCGCGTTCTGGGTGAGCGGTCGAGTTCTCGGTCAGTTGACCTGCACCGGGGTTAACGATTCCGATGCCGAGGTCAAGGGCTGGGTGCTTCGCTTAGACCATATCGGCCACATCGACGTCGAAGTAAAGATCGAATGCGATGAGCCCCTTCAAGACGTGGGCAGGTCGGGCCGCGTCCTGAAGGTCGACGGAAACCCGTTCCTGAGCGCGGCACCGGGCACCGCGGATCTCGGCAAGCTCGCGGAGATCGAGGCTTTCATCGATGCGGTGCTAGCCGCACACGCGGCTGCTTAGTAGTTCCGGGCGCCATCGAGAGAGGCCGGCGAGGACGCCGAAGAGTTCGAAGAGATTGTGATGTGAACTGTCCCGGACAGTCACTTGAGACCTCCCGCCCGTCGCCGGGTTCTGCCGCGAGCTTTCCTCGGCGATGGGCGGGTTGGCGGCACCGGCCCATTCGCGGACGGACCGGTGCCGAACTAACAGAAACGGATGCGGACACCAGTAGAGACCTGGTGCTGCGGGCGTGGGCTTACCTTTCGGCCCGCGGCTGACGCCCGCAGCTGGGACGTCGGCCGCCCGCCGGTGGAATAACGAGCACCGGCGCGGCGGCCGATCGTGAACAGCGAACGGAGTTGAGCATGGACTACGACGCGGCGCAGCAGCATCGGTTAGCCACGATGCTCACCCGGCAGACCCTCGGGGCGCGGGCAGCAACTCCATTCGCGGGCCACACGCTGTCGTACGTGCCGGTTACCATCGGCCCGATGATTGTTTTGGTTGTGCAATCTAAACTGAACAACGGGCCATGTAAGAGGAGCGGCAACAGAAATGGCGGACGACTCCAGCTCGTTGAGCTTGCTCAGGCGACACCCCTTTTGGCGGTTCCTGATAGGTCCGGCTGGCGCTGCTGGCTCGGTGTGGGGGAAACGGCTAGGCGAGGGCCGTCCACTTCTGGGTCATATCGTTTTCATCCTCGGCCTAGTGCTTATCGCGATCGGTCACGGCTGGGCCATCAACTGGGCCTACGTTCGTCTTGCCGGTCATCATCGGCATCATCAGTAAACGCAAGTAGCACGGACACCAGCACATCGTGTTAGACGCCTATGCCTGAAGATGCGTTGTCATGGCTGGCTGGTCGGCCGCGGGCGGTCCAGACCGCGTTGTTGGCTAATCCGAGCGGCGACTTGCCGCCGGACATCATCACTCGGATGCCGAGCCTTGTCGTTAAGACGTACAGGGCGAGCAATCCAGACGACCGGCCGTTGGGAACAGCACCCGCAGTACGCGACTGCCGTGGGAGGGTCGGGCGCGGCTCGACAGCTGGTGGAATGGTCTGCCACCAGCCACCCGTGACGCTTTGGTGGACCACCGTGACGGGCTGGTGCCCAACGAGCACCGCGCGGGACTCAAGTTGCGCGAGGACGCGCAGTGAGTAAGCCGTCGTCACGCAGCAGAACGCCCCGCCCTAAGCCGGAGCACCGAATTGCTGATTCGGGAATGGATTCGCGGCCAAGGGATCCGGTCCGAACCGGTTCGGACCGGTACCTTCGGTGATGTACCAGATCAAGAGAATGATGGAGCCGATCAGCGGGATAAGGCCGATCAGAATCCACCAGCCCGTGCGGTCAAGATCATGCAGGCGCCGAACGCCGACGGCGACGCTGGGAATGAAGGTGACGAGAGCGAAAAGTCCGCTAACGAACTGTGTGTTCAGCGTCAAGTCGATGATGCCCGCCACGGCGCCGGCGATGATGGTGAAGAGAGTCCAATACCAGTATTCGGACCGGCAGGCCCGATCGCGGAAATTCACGTACTTGGAGAACCCGGCCGAAATCGCTTGCCCGAAGCCCATCTTATCTCCCCGCTTCAAAACCAGCCGTGAAAGCGAAACGGTACCACGGCTTCCGCTGGAAGCACCTGGCGTCGCAGGGTGCCCTAGTCTCCCCGAGGGGTGGGCCGCTCGTTGTCCATGCCACATCGCCAGACGCTGTAGTTGAGCTCTTTGCCGTGGCGCTGGCGGACCGCCGTGCTGCGGATGGCGGCCGGGCGCTGATGGTCATGCCTGGGTGAATTCTGCTATTTCGTCATCCACGCGGTCCCCTGGACGCTGGCTGAGCAGTCAGCTTCCGATCAGCTGATTGCGTTCGTCGAGCAATCCGTCGACCTGGCGACTCGACGGCTCGCCACCATGCTGGCGGATGGAACGGCGCACGGTGGTGATGAGCCGCAGCTCGGAATCGATGGTGTCTAGGTCGCGCACGCGCGGAGCGTAGATCCGCGCGGCGGCGTTAGTAGATGACCATTTTCAGGTCGGCGGGCTGCTAGCTTCGATCGATGAGTAAGGCTCTCCGCGCTGGATTCTTGATTCCCCTTGTTCTCTCATGACCGGATTTCGTGTGGGCATAACGAACATCACTGTCGCCTCCCGCCCGATGGCCGAAAGTTTGACACGGGCCGATTACCTGAATGCGCTCGCCAACCGCGTCGACTCGTTTTGGGTTGTTGACCACCTCAACGGATTGTTCCCGCGTTCATTGTGGAAGCAGAAGTATTGCGGTGCAACCAAGCTTATGCCAATCCTCGATGCGTATATGGAGCCGTGGACCATGCTCGGGCACCTCGCCGCGCGCAATCGAGTGGGTCGCATGCGTCTCGGTGTGAGTGTGACCGACACCGGTCGACGCAACCCGGCCGTTACCGCGCAGGCCGCGGCGACGCTGCACCTACTCACCCGCGGTCGGGCGATCCTGGGCATCGGCGCGGGCGAACGCGAAGGCAATGAGCCCTACGGGGTTGATTGGTCCAAACCGGTTGCGCGGTTTGAGGAGGCGATGGCTACCATCCGCGCGCTGTGGGGTTCGGGAGGCCAACTCGTCAACCGTGACTCACGGTATTTCCCGCTGCGAAACGCGCTATTTGATCTGCCGCCCTATCGCGGTAAGTGGCCCGAGATCTGGATCGGAGCCCACGGCCCGCGCATGCTGCGCGCCGCGGGCCGCTATGGCGATGGCTATTTTCCCGGCTTCCCGCACCGGCCACAGGACTACGCGCAACGGCTGGAAGTCGTTCGGGCAGCCGCCTCCGACGCCGGGCGCGACCCGATGTCCATCATTCCCGCAGCGCGTCAGCGGCTCGAGAAGGCCGAGCGATTGACTGAGGTCGCGCGGGTCGAAGCTGCGAAGCTACGGAATGGCTTTGCGACTGGCAGCCCGCCGACGCAACCCCTAGTCGACGCCCCGGCTCTCGGTTTCGACCCAGATATCTAAATGACTTGGCGCGCTGACGATTTCAGGGTTTGACCTCGGTCCTAAATCAGGGGGCCGTCAGCGCGTCAGGCGCAGCGCGGAGTGATTCTCGCAGCAGCGCCAAGCCCTAGCTCGGTGGGTCCAGCGGGTACTGTCCGTCCCGCTTCCGAGCTAAGGCCACTTGGCCCCGGCTCGGTTCTCCTGGGTTGATTGACCGAGTCGGGGCCTCACACAACAGTTTTCGAGGGCATCCGGTTCGCGTACATTCCCCTCTGCCGTGGGCCGGGCCGGATGCCTCTCACCAGCGCCAGGAATAGCGGCGAGTGTTCTACGCGGCCCCGTCATCGTGAGTAGCGCCCGGCGGTAGCGACACACAGCGCGCCAGCGCCGAGGCCCAAGCAATGCCAGCTCGACGCGGCGGCCAGCGCCAGCTCGGCGCCAGCTCCACGCAGGCCGAGGCCCATATGTCTATGGCGTAACAACCGCCGCCCGGCCCGCGCCGCGCAAGCGCCAACGAGTCGGCTGCTGTCGCCGCGAGCACCGCCGAGACCCCCGCCGGGGGAGGCCCTCCCCCCGATAGGCGGCGCACCGGCCAGGACTGCTGATTTGGAGCCGTGTTCGACCAGACCATTCGGCCCAAGCGCGGCCCGCGCCGCCGATTGGCCGCCGTGGCCGCCGTTTTCACGCGCCGCCCCGTCAGGCGTGTTGCGTACCCTGGACATTGGCTGCCGTGTTTACCCCGAGCACGGCGGCCACCAACACTTTTGAGAGGGCACCGCACCATGACGAAACGAAACACGAAGGCCCCCACAGCGGGCGATGCGCTCGTGACCGGCATCCTCGCCGATATGGCCGAGCATCACCTGGCACCGGATGCGCGCGAGTCGGCCTTACTTGAGAAGGCCCGCGCCGCCGCCGACAAAATAGAGCAGCTAGAGGCCGCCGTCGAAAAGTCTGGCCTGACTTACGTTGACCGCGGCGGTGTGACGCGGCCTAGTCCGTTGCTGGCCGAGATACGTTCGACCACATTGGTTCTGACGCGATGCGTAGCGCCGATTCAAATGGAACCGGAGAAGGTCACGAAGAACCCGAATAAGGTCAGAGCGGGCCAGGCTAGTTGGGCGGCGCGTAGCGCCCACGGCAACCTTCGCGGCGCGATTGCGAAAGGCTAGACGTGGCAAAGCTATTGAAGCCGAAACACGGCGGCGTCTATCTGCCTGGTATCCGCGACGAGATACGCGCCTGGTATGAACGCGAAGTGTTGCGCGGTGACCCGCGCGCACTGCCAGACTTCACGCCTGACTTGACCTCGGAGCAGCGCCGCCAGGCCAACGCGACCAGCCCCGTTATACGCCAGGCCCGGCGCATGGTCGACCGTATCGACGCGGGCGAAGACATCGAAACCGGGCGGCCCTCGGCGCGCGATTGGCCCGAGCTGGCGGGCGTGTCGTGGTATTCCGACCCGACCGTGAGGCGCGTTGTTGTCAGCGCAGATGACACGGTTCGACCGATTCACGACTAGTTAGCTGGCCGGGGCGTGGCCGGCAGCTTATCGCCGCAGGTCAGAGGGTCTTTCATTCGCACACCTCCGAACGTCGCGCAGCGCAGACTATCGCCTTCGCCGCGCGGGCACTGCGATGGACTGGTCGGCGTGTGCGGCGACTGGCCACCAGCCTTATGATGCCGCTGCGGTCATTGCTGCCAATCCACGATGGGGACAACACTTGCACGACTACTGTCGGGGTTCATGGCATACCAATACAGATGCGCTTCGGTTGACGGCGAGGATGTTGACCCGACCCTCTACGCATGGGCCGCCAAAGGGTGGGAGCTGGTTACCGCAACGGTCATCGTACAACCTCGGGAAACCCACTATCTCTATTTTCGAATCGAGACGAGTCAAATCGAGACGAGTCAGTAGAACCATTCTGCGGGGTCGGCGAAGTCTTTGGCGTCAACGTCGACGTCGGTGGTGGGTGCCCGGTTTCTTTGAGCGGTACGGCGGTTTCGGCTGGCACCGCCGATGGCCGAATCATCCATCGGCCATTAGTGCAGCGGACTAGCTCGCCGACTGCTAGCAGCCCCAAGGGTTTCGTCGTCCATCCGCGCGGGTTTGCTGGTCGCGGTCGCGTCGCGGCCCTCGACGCGGAAACACGTTGCGCCCGTGGCAGATTCGCGCCGAGCTGGTAGCGCCCGAGCTGGCCGACGCCGCCGAGCTGGCCGCCGGGCTGGTGGCCGCCGCCGAGCTGGCCGTCGATGCGCCGTCAACTGCGGTTCCGGCGCTGGTGTTCATGAAATAATGGGCGATGGACGGGTCGGAGCCCTGGGCCGGCCCTAAAAGAAAGAGCGCGCACTTTTGAAACGCTGTCCCCGATGCTGTGTCGAGAAGCCGCTATCGCAGTTCGTCCAGAGCAAGAACCGCGCCAACGGCGTTGCCTCATACTGCAAGTCATGCTGGCGGGAATACCGGCTGACCTACGCCGAGCCGCCCAAGGGCCCCTGCCTGGTCGAGGGATGTGGCATCTCGGCCCGTCGCCGTGGCTGCTGCAACAGGCACTACCAGCAATGGCGCAAAGGACAGCTGGTCGTCGAGGGACTCCCACCGAACGCCGCGACCGCATGCACTGTCGATGGTTGCAATGGTCCTGTCGTCGGCCGTGGTTGGTGCAACAAGCACTATCAGCGGTGGAAGAAATACGGTGACCCGCTGGGCAAGCCAGTAATCCCGGTCTTTTGCGCAGTGGAGGGATGCAATACGCCAGTAGGCAAGGGCAACTTCGTCGGCCACGGTTGGTGTAGCAAGCACTACCAGCGGTGGAAGAAACACCGTGACCCGCTCGGTGGTGGACCGGGTCCAAAGGTTCGTGTGTCGGTCGTGTCCGCTGATGGGATGAAGACCTGCACGCGATGCGAAAAAGAGCCGCCTCTAGACAGGTTCTACCGCGACCCCACCGGCCACGGCGGCTACAGGTCGATATGCAAGACGTGCATGTCCGCGCGTATGAAGACCTGGTATGCCGACAACCAAGTGAGACAGCGCGACCGCCAGCGCGTCCGATTCGCTGCGAACAATGCCACCATCCGCGAACGCGACATGGAGCGTTACCGGCGCAATCGCGATGCTCGTCTCCAGCTAGCTATCGAAGCTACGCATCGTCGTCGCGCCCGGCTGAAGGGTGCCGACCGGGCCGACAGGGGAATCAGCTATAAGGCGCTCCGTGAGCGTGACGGTTCAAAGTGCTATCACTGCGGTGCAGAGATGTCGTTCGACACCAAGAAATATGGCGAATACGAGCCGCGACGAGCAACGATTGAACATATCGTCCCAATCTCTCGCGGTGGCCTGCATATCTGGGACAACGTTGCCCTCGCTTGCTGGGAGTGCAACATCCGGCGAGGCGCACCCGGTTCTCGCACCGCCGGGAGCGACGGGGGCGACGTGTGGCCGGATGACGAGGTCGAGCCCGCCTGACGTTGGCCGCCGTGTCCCATAGCCGCTGGCAGGAATGTGTTAACCACGTTCACAGCCGACGATGGGGTCGGCGGCGTGGATCGGTACGTCCGCATCAGAGGGATGGAACCAACCGAATGGCTGGACCTGGATGAGGCCCGCGATCTGGGACGCGCCCTCGCGGTTCGCCGCACCGGTGGCGAGCCAAGCGCGGTAGGGATTAGGTGGGTGGCGCGGGTGGCGCGGGAGGCGCGGGTGGCGGTGAGCTGGCCGGTCCGGGCGCAGCCGCATTTCCATGCAGGCACTGCTGATATTCCTGAGTACCTGGGACGTTGTCATAGCCGCAGTTGCAATCATGAACTTGCGCGGGGGTGG